>CALGFH010000161.1 GCA_937881255.1 uncultured Actinomycetes bacterium | reverse complement strand
GCGGGCGCTGCGCCGGGGCCGAGCCGAGCGCCACGTCGTGGTGGTGGTGGCCACCCTGGCCTACTACGCCGCGGTCGCCATCGGGCTGGTCGGCGCGCTGGCGCTCGGCGGGGTCAACCTCGGGGTGCTCATCGGGAGCCTCGGCCTGGTCACCGTGGCCCTCGGGTTCGCCCTCCAGGACATCGTCAGCAACTTCAGCGCCGGCATCGTCCTGCTGCTGGAGCACCCCTTCACCGAGGGCGACCACATCGCCATCGCCGAGGCCGAGGGCGAGGTGGAGGAGATCCGGGTTCGGGCGACCCGGCTGCGCGCCCCCGACGGCCAGCTGGTCCTGGTCCCCAACAAGCTGCTGTTCACCCAGGTCGTGACCAACTCCACCGCCACCATGCGGCGCCGGGTCGAGGTCCTGCTCGAGGTCCCCTACGGCCAGGACGCGGCCAGGGCCAGGGAGCTCCTGCTGGCCACGGCGTCCGAGCTCGAGGGGGTCAGCGACGACCCCGAGCCGCGCCTCCTCACCCAGGACCTGGGCCAGGGCGCCCGCAGCCTGCGCCTCAGCTTCTGGGTCGACTCCCGCAGCGACGACCCGGCCCGGGTCCGCAGCGAGCTGCTCGAGGCCGCCGAGCAGATCTTGGGGGGGTTCGGGGGGGAGGACTCCCCCCCGAATGGACCAGGGACCGCGTCAGGCAAAGAGGTGCGCGCCTAACCTCCGCAGTCCTGCAACATCATGCACGTCGTCGCTGAGCAGGGGGACCTGGACCACGCCGAGGTTGGGGACCCTGTCCAGCAGGTCGCGGACGCGGCGCTGCTCGGCCGCGGCCAGGGTCTCCAGGCCGTCGTGGAGCTCCAGCAGGTCGGCCAGCAGGCGCCCGTCGGCCCCGTCGGCCCGGAGCCGCTTGCGGGCCGCCGCCGGCACCGGCGGGACCGGCCCGGCCTGGTGGATGCGGTTCACCACCAGGGCGCCAAGCGGCATGCGGTCGGCGGCCAGCCGCCCGGCGAAGTAGGCGGCCTCGCGCAGCGCCGCCCCGTCGGGGGTGGCCACCACCACGAACGCCGTGCTCGGGTGCTTGAGCTGGTCGTAGACCAGCCCGGCCCGCTCCTTGAACCCGTCGTACATGCCCTCGAAGGCGGCGAAGAACTCGCCCACCTCGGCCAGCAGCTCCGACCCGGTGACCCGCCGGACCATCTTGGTCATCGCCGTGGTGGCCAGGTTCAGCCCCCGCAGGTAGCCGCGCCCGATCCGCTGGGCGGGGGCGATCAGCAGCCGGAAGGCGCGCGCGTCCAGCAGCTCGTTGAGGTTGTCGGGCGCGTCCAGGAAGTCGAGCGCCGACCGGGTCGGCGGGGTGTCGACCACCAGCAGGTCGTAGCGCTGGGACTCGTGCAGCTCGTACAGCTTCTCCATGGCCATGTACTCCTGGGTGCCGGCCAGGGTGGAGGAGAGCCGCTGGTAGAACCGGTTGGCCAGGATGCGGTCGGCCTGGTCGGCGTCGCGGGCGTAGCGCTCGATCACCTCGTCGAAGGTCCGCCGCATGTCCAGCATCATCGCGTCAAGGCTCCCCGGCCCCCGGGCCGGCAGCCCCTTGGCCTTGACCGGCCGCGGCGAGTTGGAGAGCAGGTCGAGCCCGAGCGCCTGGGCCAGCCGCCGGGCCGGGTCGATGGTGAGCACGCAGGTCCGGCGCCCGTGCTCGGCCGCCCAGAGGGCGACCGCGGCCGCGGTCGAGGTCTTGCCGACCCCGCCCGACCCGCAGCAGACGACGATCCTGGCCGACCGGGCCAGCTCGGCCAGGGGGGTCACGCCGCGACCAGGTGCCCGGCCAGGGCCCGGACCTCGTCGGGACCGCCGGCCCCGTCGGCCAGGGACGGCAGCTCGACCAGGGGCAGCCCGTCCAGGCCGGCCCGCAGCTCCTTGAGCAGGCGGCGCTCGCGGGTCACCTGGCGCTGGCGGTCCCGGGCCTCGCCGACCAGCGTGCCCAGGGCGGCCCGGTCCAGCTCGGCCCCGGCCGCCGCCGCCGCCCCGGCCAGCGGCCCCGGGTCCCTGGCCAGGCCGGCCAGCCGCCCGGCCCTGCCTCCCAGCTGGTCGCCGGTCACCTGGTTGGCCACCACCCCGGCCACCGGCAGCCCGGCCTCCCGGAGCGCCGCCACCCCCTCCAGGGTCTCGGTCACCGGCAGCTCCTCGGGCAGGCAGGTCAGCACCACCGCCGTCCGTCCCGGGTCGTCCAGCAGGTCCCTGACCCGGTCGGCCTGGTTCCGGATGGGCCCGACCCGGGCCAGCTCGGCCACCGTCTCCGGCGCCCGCAGGAACGGCACCACCCGCCCGGTCGGCGGCGCGTCCAGCACCACCAGGTCATAGGCCCCCGACCCGGGCCGCTCCTCCCGGGTCGCCGCCTCCCAGACCTTCCCGACCAGCAGCACGTCCCCCAGCCCGGGCGCGGCCGCGGTGATGAACCGGTTGAGGTGCGCCCAGCTCAGCAGCCGGGCCAGCGGCGCGAACCCGTACCGGGCCAGGTACTCCCGCAGCGACTCGTCCGGGTCGACGGCCAGCGCGTGCACGCCCTCGGCCACCCGCGCCTCCCGGTGGTCGAGGGCCGCCCGCCCGAACAGCCCGGCCAGCCCCTGGCGCCCCTCGACCTCGGCCACCAGCACCCGCCGCCCCCGCCCCGCCGCCGCAACGGCGAGCCCGGCCGCGACCGTCGTCTTCCCGGTCCCGCCCTTCCCCGTGACGACCAGCAGCCGAGCCTGTTCCAGCACCTCCAGCATGGTCGCGCCATCCTAGCCGCCCCGGGGATGTGGACAACCCGGCGCCCTGGCGCCCTGGTCGGCTACGCTGGGGGCGATGCGACGGGCCGCCTCCCTTCTCTGCCTCGTTGGTGCCCTGCTGGGCACCCTGGGGCTGCTGCCGGCGCGGGCGCAGTCAGGCGGGCCGGTGGTGGAGGTGTTCGAGGCCTCCGGGGTGCTGGACGACAGCGTGCTCGGGGCCCTGCGGCGCGACCTGGACGGGGCCGAGGAGCGGGGGGCGAGGGTCTTCCTGGTCCAGCTGTCGAGCTTCGGGGGCCTTGGGGTCGACCCGGCCGAGGTCCAGCGGACGGTGGCCGAGGCCGGGGTGCCGGTGGCGGTGTGGGTCGGGCCGCGGTCGGCCGAGGCCGCCGGGACGGCGGCGTTCCTGCTCGCCGGGGCCGACGTGGTCGGGGTGGCCCGGGACGCCCGGGTCGGGCCGGCGCTCCCGGCCGAGCTGGGCCGGGGCCGCGACCCTGGTGCCGAGGCCGCCCTGCTGGCCGAGTCCGGCCTGCCGGCGGCGGCCGGGCGGTCCCGCATCTCCGGGGCGGCCGCCGAGGCGGCCGGGCTGGCCGACTACCAGGCCGAGTCCCTGCCCGACGCGGTCCGGCGGCTCGACGGCCAGCAGGTCGACGGCCGGCCGCTGGAGGTGACCGGCTTCCAGGTCCGGTTCCTGTCCCGCTCCCTGCTCGACCGGGTCCGCCACGGCCTGGCCAACCCGACCCTGGCCTACCTGCTGCTGCTGGCCGCCGCGGCCTGCCTGTCGTTCGAGTGGTTCCAGCCCGGCTTCGGGGTCGCCGGGGCGGCCGGGCTGGCCTGCGCCCTGCTGGCCACCTTCGCCCTGCTCGTCCTGCCCACCAACTGGCTCGCCCTGGCCCTCCTGCTGGCCGGCCAGGCCCTGTTCACGGTGGATGCCGCCATGGGCGGGCTCGGCCTGGCCACGGCCACCTCGGCCGGGCTGACCCTCGCCGGGTCGTGGTGGCTGTTCGCCAGCCCGTCGCCGCTGCTGCGGGTCGACGGCCGCCTGGCCGTCCTCGGGGTGCTGTGGTCGCTGGCCTGGTTCGTGGTCATCCTGACGGTGATCCTCCGCTCCCAGCGCCAGGCCCCGATGGGCACCGAGGCCCTGGTCGGCTCCCGCGGGGTGGTGCGCAGCATGCTCAACCCGGGCGGCATCGTGGTCGTCGACGGGGCCATGTGGCGGGCCCGGCTGGCCACCGGCGAGGGCAGCCTCGGCACCGGCCAGCGGATCCGGGTCGGGTCGGTGGCCGATGGCATCCTCCAGGTCGAGCCCGAGGACCCCTCGGCCGTCCGCCCGTCGCGGCGTCGCGGCCGCCGGTCGGCCCCGATCGCCGAGCCGGCCAGCCGGGACTAGCCGGGCGATGCGCCGGCGGGAGGGCACCCGGGAGCGTCCAGGGGACGCCGGCCCCGGCCGTCCCGAGGCTCCCGACCGCCGCCTGGTGCTGCTCCAGCTGGTCGCCGGGCTGCTGCTCTGCGGCTTCGGCTGGGGGGTGAGCCTGGCCGGGATCGAGCCCTTCCGCGGCTACTGGTTCGACCTGGTCTGGAGCGGCTTCATCCTGGCCGCCGACGCGGTCGTCTGGGGGCGGGCCGGCCACTCCCTGATCCACGGCGGCGGCTGGCGGCTGGTCGCCATGTTCGCCCTCAGCGCCCCCTTCTGGTGGGCCTTCGAGGTCGCCAACTGGCGGCTCGAGAACTGGCGCTACGTCGGCGCCGAGATCTTCTCCGGCCCGGCCCAGACACCCCTCAAGACCCTGTCGTTCCTGTTCGTGCTGCCGGCCCTGGCCGAGTCGCGCGACCTGCTCCGGTCCTTCGTGCGGTTCCCGCACCCGCCGGCCATCCCGCTCCCGTCCTGGACCGCCACCGCCCTGGTGGTCCTCGGCCTGGTCTGCGTGCCCCTGCTCTACCTGTTCCCCGACCAGACCTTCCCGCTGGTCTGGCTGGCTCCCCTGGCCGTCCTGGACGCGGTCGCCGAGCTGCGCGGCCGGACCAGCATCATCGGGCTGGTCCGCCAGGGCCGGGCCGGGCCGGTGCTGCTGCTGGCCGTGGCCGGTCTCGGCACCGGGATCCTGTGGGAGCTGTGGAACTGGGGCGCGCTGCCCTTCTGGCAGTACCGCATCCCGTACGTCGGCTTCCTGCCGGTGTTCGAGATGCCGATCCTCGGCTACCTCGGCTACCCGCCGTTCATCCTGGCCGCGGACGCGTTCTGGCGCCTGTTCACCGGGGGCCGGGGCGGCCTCACCGAGGGCCCGGTCACCGATCTGGGCCAGGAGGGCCCGGTCGGCCACCGGGTGTGACAAACTAGCCACAGCATTCCGGAACCGGACGACCTGGACGGGAGGGACAGCCCATGGAGACCTGGGTCGTCGTCCTGATCGTGGCCAAACTAGCCACAGCATTCCGGAACCGGACGACCTGGACGGGAGGGACACCCATGGAGACCTGGGTCGTCGTCCTGATCGTGGTCGCGGTGATCGCCCTGATCGTCTGGGGGATCGTCTCCATGGTCCACGTGCTCCAGGAGTACGAGCGCGGGGTCGTGTTCCGGCTCGGCCGGGTCAGGGGCAGGCCCAAGGGGCCCGGCCTGATCATCCTGCTGCCGTTCGGGATCGACCGGATGCGCACGGTCACCATCCAGACGGTGGCCATGAACGTCCCGCCCCAGGACGTGATCACCAAGGACAACGTCACCATGCGGGTCGACGCGGTGGTCTACGCCCGGGTGGAGGAGCCGGTCGCGGCGGTCGTCAAGGTGCAGAACTACCTGTTCGCGGTCAGTCAGTCCGCCCAGACCAACCTCCGGGCCATGCTGGGCAAGTACGACCTGGACACGCTGCTCAGCGAGCGCGAGTCGATCAACCGGGAGCTGCACGGGGTCATCGCCAGGGTCACCCATGAGTGGGGGGTCCAGGTCCTCAGCGTCGAGGTCAAGGACGTCGACCTGCCCGACGACCTGCGCCGGGCCATGGCCCGCGAGGCCGAGGCCGACCGCGAGGCCAGGGCCCTGATGATCTCGGCCGACGCCGAGCGGCGGGCGTCGCGGCTGCTGTCCGACGCGGCCGCGATCCTGAGCCAGAACCCGCAGGCCATGCAGATCCGCTTCCTCCAGACGGTCGCCGCCGTGGCCACCGAGCAGAACTCGACCCTGGTCATGCCGATCCCGATCGAGCTGCTGAGCTTGATCGGGCGTTCCAGCGGCGGCGATCCCGGCAACGGCCGACCGGCCGCGCCCTCGCCACCGGCGGTCCCGCCGCCGACGTCCCAGACCCCCCAGGGGCCGGAGGAAGAGGGACGCCCGCCCGAGCGGGGCAACGGCCGCCCCGGCTAGTGCCTTTTACGCCGGGTTGAAGCTGGTTGTGGGATACCTGTGCCGCAACGAAAGCGTTACTGGCTGGTGATTGAGGCCGTGGGTGGCCTGGGTTACGCTGCGATCCGGCAGGGCGAGGAAGGAACAATCGGCATGGCCACCTCATCGGGCCCCGCGGCCGGCGGCGGCCTGTCATCCAGAGAGCTCCAGATCGGCTGGCAGTACCGTGCCGCCTGCAAGGGCCCGGTCTCCAACCTGTTCTTCGCTCCCAACCACCTGGAGCGCAAGGAGCAGCGGCTGGCCCGCGAGGCCGCCGCCAAGGCCATCTGCCGCACCTGCCCGGTGCTGACCGAGTGCCGCGAGTACGCCCTGCTGGTCCGCGAGCCCCACGGCATCTGGGGCGGGCTCAACGAGTACGAGCGCCGGCAGCTTCTGGCCCGCCGCGCCGGCTGACCGGTAGCCTCCTGGCCGGACCGCCGAGCCATGGGGAGTGCCATGACCGCCTGGGAGTACGCGACCGTCCCGCTGCTGCCCCACAACACCAAGCAGATCCTCGACAACTGGGGCGACGACGGCTGGGAGCTGGTCGCCGTCCACACCGCCGAGGTCGGCGGCACGGTCGCCTTCTTCAAGCGTCCCAAGGGCGCCTAGCGCGCCCTGTGGGCAGGGCGGCCGCGTTGTCGCGGTCGCTCGTTAGGTTCACGCCATGGACCTCGAGGCCGCCTTCGACGCGCTGCCCGGCCTGACCGAGCGGTCGGCCCAGCGGCGCATGGCCGCCGCCGTCGCCGAGGCCCTCGAGGAGCAGGTCCCGCTGCTGGTCCACGCCCCGACGGGGGTCGGCAAGTCGCTCGGCTACCTGGTCCCGATCGTGGCCGCCGGGCGGCGGGCGATCGTGGCCACGGCCACCAAGGCCCTCCAGTCCCAGCTGGTCGAGCGCGACCTGCCCCGCCTGGCCGACGCCTTCGGCACCACCTCGGCCCTGGCCATGGGCCGGGCCAACTACGCCTGCTACGCCCGCATGGAGGCCCTGGTCGGGGCGACCCAGCTGGCCGCGACGGCCACCGAGGAGGCGGCCCTGGAGGTGGCCGTGTGGGCGGCCGACTCGGCGACCGGGAGCCGCCTTGACGCCCCGCCCGGGGTCCGCGACGACGTCTGGGACCTGGTCTCGACCAGCGGCGAGGACTGCCCGGGGCAGAAGGGCTGCGCCTTCCACCAGCGCTGCTTCGCCGAGCGGGCCCGGGAGCAGGCCCGCGACGTGGACGTGGTCGTGACCAACCACCACCTGCTCCTGCTCGAGCTGGAGCTGCGGGCCTCCTCCGACGCCCCCGGGGTGATGCTGCCCGAGGCCGACGTGATCGTGGTCGACGAGGCCCACCGGCTGGCCGACCACGCCGCCGACCTCTACGGGGTCACCGTGACCGCGGCCCGCATGGGCCGGGCCGGGGCGGCCGCCGACGCCGCCGCCAAGGCGGCCGGGATGCGGACCGACTGGTCGCGCCGCCTCCGCGGCCGCTTCCAGGAGCTGGCCGCCGACCTCTACCCCGGCCCCGTCCTCCCCGGCGGCCGGGCCCACGCCACCCTGGTCGCCGCCCTCACCCCGCTGGCCAACGACCTCCAGACCATGCTGGCCACCCTGGCCACCCTGAGGGACCGCGGCGACCCCGACGACGAGGCCACCGCCCTGGTGGCCGCCCGCCGCCGCCTCCGCGCCCTGGCCCGCGACCTGGGCCGCCTGACCGCCCCTCCCGAGCCGGACGCGCAGCCCGCCCCAGGGGCCGACCTGGCCGTCTGGGTCGAGGAGGGGCGCGCCGGGGCCCGGGTGGTGCGGTCGGCCCTGGTCGAGCCGGGGCCGGTGCTGGACGGGGTGCTGTGGAGCCGGGTGCCGGCCACGGTGGCCTGCTCGGCCACCCTGGCCGTGGCCGGGAGCCTGGCCGTCGCCGCCCGGACCCTCGGGGTGGCCGGCCCGGCGACGGTGGTGGCCGCCTCGCCCTTCGACTTCCGCGCCAACGCCCTGCTGTACGTGCCCAAGGGCGTGCCCCAGCCCTCCTCGGACGGGTTCCAGGCGGCCGCCGAGCGCGAGCTGGTCTCGCTGGTCGGCGCCTCCCGGGGCCGGGCCCTGGTGCTCTGCACCTCCTGGCGGGCGGTCGAGTCGTTCGCCGCCGCCCTGGCCCAGCTGCCGTACGAGCTGCTGGTCCAGGGCGACGACGTCCCGGCCCGCCTGGCCGCCCGCTTCCGGGACGAGGTGGCCAGCGTGCTGGTGGCCACCCGGACCTTCTTCGAGGGCTTCGACGTGCCCGGCGAGAGCCTGTCCCTGCTGGTGCTGGACCGGCTGCCCTTCCCCCGGCCCGACGACCCCCTGCTGGCCGAGCGCGGCCGGCGGGTCGAGGCGGCCGGGGCCTCCCGGTTCTCCGAGGTCTGGCTGCCGGCCGCCGCCGTCTCCCTGCAGCAGGCGCTCGGCCGCCTGGTCCGCTCCGAGACCGACCGCGGGGTCATGGCCGTGCTCGACCGGCGCCTGGCCGACGCCGGCTACCGGGCCGGGCTGCTGGCCAGCCTGCCCCCGGCCCGCCTCACCCGGTCCATGGACGACGTGCGCGCCTTCTTCGCCGTATAGGCTTGGCCGGCGCCCCACCGCCGGAACCGAGCCAAGGAGGCCACCATGCCGACCCCCGAGGAGCGCCTCCAGGAGCTCGGCGTCAGCCTCCCGTCGCCGGCCGCCCCGGTGGCCGCCTACATCCCCTGTGTCCGGACCGGCAACCTGGTCTACGTGTCGGGCCAGGTGCCGACGGTCGACGGCAAGCCGACCCACCTCGGCCACCTGGGCGGCGAGGTCGGCCTGGAGGACGGCCGGGCCGCCGCCCGCACCTGCGCGGTCAACGTGATCGCGGCCCTCAAGGCCGAGCTGGGCCAGCTCTCCCAGGTCCGCCGGATCGTCAAGGTGACCGGGTTCGTGGCCTGCACCCCCGAGTTCACCGACGCCCCCAAGGTGATCAACGCCGCCAGCGAGCTGTTCGGCGAGGCCTTCGGCGACGCCGGCCGCCACGCCCGGGCCGCCGTCGGCGTGGCCGCTCTCCCCCTCGGCGTCCCCGTCGAGGTCGAGGCGATCGTCGAGGTCGCCTAGCTCTCGGGCCCGCCGCGCCGGCGGCTGCGGTAGGTGCGGGTCTTGGTGCGGTTCCCGCAGGTCTGCATCGAGCACCAGCGGCCGGAGCGGTTCTTGGACCGGTCGTAGAAGGCCCACTGGCAGGACTCGGCCGAGCAGGCCTTGAGCCGCTCCCAGGTGCCCTGGGCGCTGGCCTGGGCGACCCCGGCCAGGAGCACGGCCAGGGCGCCCCGGCAGCCGGCCGCGCTCGGCCCGAGCACCGGGTGGCCCTGGTCGTCGAAGCCCACCTGGAGGGGGAGCTCGGCCGCGGACCGGTTCACGACCGCGAGCGCGGCCGGGTCGAGGGGCTCGCCGTGGTTGACCCGCAGCATGGCCCGCAGGGCCTCCCGCAGCTCCACCGCCAGGGCCAGGTCGGCCTGGCCGACCGGCTCGGAGGCGCCGAGCAGCCCGTGGCCGCTGAGGAACCGCCGCAGCGCCTCCGGGCTGTCCAGCTGGTCGTCGTTGTCCTCGAGGTCGATGGTGTTGACCAGCGCCTGGACGGCCACGAGCTCCTTGGGGACGGGCTCGGTGCCTGCCGTCGTCTCCATCTGACGCCTCCTCTTCCAGCACCGGATCGAACACCGGTGATTACAGTTTAGCGGTTGCAACCAGGGGAACACCAGTGTAGACTGTTCACTGGTGTTCGAGAGATGAGGAGGATGTCATGAGCTGGGACGACATGAACCGGGAGCTCAGCTTCCAGCGCATCGCCGAGCTGCACGCCGACGCCTTGCGGTTCCGCCAGGTACGCACGGCCAAGCGGAGGCGCCAGCGCCAGTCGCGCGGGCGCCTTGGCCGGCTGCTGTGGCCGCGGGGCGTGGCCACCCGGGCCAACGACGTGCTGGGGCAGATCTTCAGCCCGCCGTGGCCGTCGCGACGCGACACCATGGGCCCGACCCGGATGTACCGCCCGAGCCTGGGCCGCTGAGCACCCCTGGCACGGGCGGGTCACGGCGTGCGACCCTAGGCGGCGCTTCCCCGAGCGCCTGACCCTGGAGCCCGCTGTGCCCCGTCCACCCCACCACCGTCTGGTTTTCCCGCTGCGCCGCCACGTGGTCGCCTCGCTGACCCTGGCGGCGCTGCTGTTGCTGAGCGCGTGCGGGGGCGACGACGACCCCGGCGCGGCCCCGGCGCCCACCACCGCCCAGGCGGCCTCCTCCACGGCCACGACCGCCCGGCCGTCCACCACCGCGGCCAAGAAGGCGAGCGACCCCAGAGAGCCGACCGGCGAGCCGGTCACCCTGGCCTTCGGCGGCGACGTCCACTTCGAGGGCGCGATCGAGTCCCGGCTGTCGGCCAACCCGGCCACCACCTTCGGCCCGATCGCCAACGTGCTCAAGCGGGCCGACCTGGCCGTGGTCAACCTGGAGACGGCCATCACCGAGCGCGGCACCCCGGCCCCCAAGGACTTCACCTTCCGGGCCCCGCCGTCGGCCCTGACCGCCCTCAAGTCGGCCGGCGTCGACGTGGCCACCATGGCCAACAACCACGGCCAGGACTTCGGCCTGGTCGGCCTGCGCGACTCCCTGGCCGCGGCCAAGGCGGCCAAGTTCCCGGTGGTCGGGGTCGGCCGCAACGCCGACGAGGCCTACCGGGCCCACCTGGTCACGGTCAAGGGCCAGCGCATCGCCGTGATCGGGGCCACCCAGGTCCTCGACAGCAGCCTGGCCGCCGCCTGGACCGCCGGCGAGGACAAGCCCGGCATGGCCTCGGCCTACGAGGAGGCCACCCTCCTGGCCGCGGTCAAGGAGGCCCGGGCCGCCGCCGACACCGTGGTCGTCGACCTCCACTGGGGCCGCGAGCTGGTCAACTGCCCCATCGACCGCCAGCGCGCCCTCGCCCCCAAGCTGGTCGCGGCCGGCGCCGACGTGGTCGTCGGCTCCCACGCCCACCTCCTCCTCGGCGGCGGCTACCTGCGCGGCGCCTACGTCCACTACGGCCTCGGCAACTTCGTCTTCTACTCCCGCGGCGGCGTCACCGCCCAGAGCGGCGTCCTCCTCCTCACCACCCGGGGCCGCGCCATCACCGCCTCCCGCTGGGTCCCCGCCACCATCTCCGGCGGCATCCCCATCCCCCTCACCGGCTCCGCCGCCTCCAGCGCCGTCAGCTCCTGGCAGTCCCTCCGCCGCTGCACCGGCCTGTCCGCCAAACCCTAGGACTGCAGCGCCTCCAGGAGCTGCTCCTCGAGCCAGCCGAGGTAGCTGAGCAGGCGGAGGGCGGGGGCGCGGGGGTCGGTGTCGTCGACGTCGCCGTCGAAGTCCTCGGTGATGTCGAGGCGGACGCCGAGGGCGAGGCGGAGGTCGTTGAGGACGCCGAGCCAGGCGGTGGCCTCCTCGTCGGTGAGCTCGACGGTCCAGCGGCGGACGGAGCTGGTGCCGCGGGCGAGGGAGTCGGTGACCAGGTCGAGGTTGGTGAGCTTCTCGGAGACCAGGTCGTCGTGCATCAGGCGCTGGAACTCGGCGTCGTGCTCGATGTCGGCCACGTCCAGGTAGGCCGGGGGGAACAGGCGCCGGTTGACGGGCTCGTCCTCGCCCTCGCCGAGGACGGTGCGGAGCTGGTCGGGGAGGCCGCGGAGGACGGCGACCTCGTCGTTGGCCAGCCGGACCCGGACCCGGTCGTTGCCGATCCGCTTGAAGGACCCGGCCAACGCCTACCGGTCCTTCTGCATGGTCGCCCACAGGCCGTGGCCGTGGAGGCGGTAGACGTCGAACTCGGCCTTCTCCCGCGGGCCGCTGGACACGACCGCCTTGCCCTTGTGGTGGACGTCGAGCATCAGCCTGGTGGCCTTCTCCCGGTCGTAGCCGAACAGCTTCTGGAGCACGAAGACCACGTACGACATCAGGTTCACCGGGTCGTTCCAGACGATCACCACCCAGGGGATGTCCGGCTCGGCGACGTCGTCAGGGCGCTCGGTGCGCTCACGGGTCGGGGCGGTCGTGCTCATGCGCGACATGGTGGCGCATCCGGCTACCATTCGGCCATGCCCGAGCCGACCTACCGGCCGCTGACCGGCGCCGACCGGGACGAGCTGGCCCGGTTCCTGGGCGAGCACCGCTGGCCGTTCCACGTGCGGGAGCGCGTCGGCCCGGCCGAGGCGGCCGAGATGGTGGCGGCCTGGGACCTTGACGGCGGCGACTCGCGCGCCTGGTGGCTGGAGCTGAACGGCCAGGTGGTTGGCCTGCTGCGGGTCGAGGACCTGGACACCTGGGGGGACCCGAGCTGGGACCTGCGCATCGCCGAGGGCCACCGGGGCGCCGGGATCGGCACCGCCGCCGTCCGCTGGCTGGCCGGCGAGGTCTTCGGGGGCTGGCCAGGGGTCGGGCGCATCGAGGCCCAGACCCGGCGCGACAACCTGGCCATGCGGGCCGTCCTGCGCCGCTGCGGCTACGTCAAGGAGGCCCACTACCGGCGGGCCTGGCCCGACCAGCACGGCGCCGTCCACGACGGCATCGGCTACGCCCTGCTGCGCCAGGACTGGGAGCGGGGCACCACCACCCCGGTCGACTGGAACGGCGACTAGCCGGGCCGGGCGAACGCGTCCTGCCAGCGGCCGAGGTCGTCCAGCATCCGCAGCGCCGCCGCCACCTGGGGCCGGGCCCCGGCGGCGTGGCGGCGCGCCGCCGCCTCGTCATCCAGGCGGGCCACCCAGCCGCCGATCGAGGACAGGCTCTGGCGGGCCATGGCCAGCGGCAGCGCGGCCCGCTCGGCCTCCGAGAGCGGAACCTCCAGGCCGCGGTCGTAGGCGCCGACGAGGCGGGCCAGCCGTGCCGGCAGCTCCCGCGGGCCGGCCCCCAGGTCGGAGCCGGCGTGGTGCAGCGTGAGGGCCAGGTCGTCGACGCGGGCCCGCTCGCCCATGAAGTCGAAGTCGGCCAGGAGCACGGGCCGCCCGTTGCGGAACAGCACGTTGTCGTCCCAGAAGTCGCCGTGGACGAGCTGCCGGGGCAGCTGAGGGACCAGGCCGGCCTCGGCCTCGGCGACCCGCTCGGCCAGCTGGTCGGCCGCGTCGGCCAGGCCGGCCTCCTCGGCGGCCGGCCCCCAGCCCCGGATCCGGGCCGTTCCCCGCCGGGCCTGGGCGAGCACGTCGGCGGGCTCGAGGTGGTTGGCGAAGCGCGGGCGCCGTCCCGCCTCGCCGGCCTCGACGGTGCGGAGCAGGTCGTGGGTGCGGGCGAGCAGGCCCATGGCGGCCGCCAGCCGCTCCCACGAGTCCATCACCGCGTCGTGGTCGACCCACGCCTCCACCTCGAGCAGGCGCCCGCCGACGCTGGCCCACGGCGCCCCTTGCCGGGTCGGCACCGGCGGGGCGGCCGGCACGCCCCCGGTGGCCAGGGCGCCTCGGGCCAGCTGGATCGCGCCCAGCCGCTCCGGGGTGACGTGGGGCCGGTGGGCCCGGGCCACGTACCGGCGGTCGCCGTCGCCGACGAGGAGGTTCAGGCTGGACGACCCGCCCAGGTCGATCCCGCCGGGGACCACCCGCAGTCCCCAGTGCTCGCGCAGGGCCCGGAACAGGTCGGGGCCGGGCCGGGCCCGCAGCCCCCTGCGCCCCCGGTCGGCGTCGTCCATCGGCCGCTAGGCCATGCGACGGAGGTCGCCGAGGCGGATGGTGACGCCGGTGCGGTCGAGGTGCTCGAGCAGGGGGATGGCGGTGCGGCGGGTGGTGCCGAGGGCCTCCTTGGCCTCGGTGGCGGCGAACGGGCGGCCGTCGGGGAAGCGGCGCCGCAGGGTCTCGACCGCGCCCTCGAGGGCCGAGCGGCCGAGGTAGCCGGCCGGTCCGACGGCGACCAGCACCCCCGTCCGGACCAGCAGGGCGGTCGCCCCGCGGTCGGCCCCGAGCTCGGCCAGGGCGGCGTCGCCGAGCAGGTTCACCCCGGCCGCGCCGGCGGCCCGCTCGACCCGGTCCCGCAGGGCCTGCTGCGCCGGGTCGAGCCGCTCGGCGTGGCCGGGCAGCCGGACGGTGGGCCCGTCGGTCATCAGCCGGCCCTCGGCGACCAGCGCCTCGACCACCTCGGTCCCGGCGGCGGCAAGGGCCGGGGTGGGGAGGGCTGTGGACAACCCCGCGCCCCCCGCTGCCGGGCCTGCTAGCGTCCCCCTCCGGGGGGCCGAGCCCGGGGCCGGGTCGCTGGAGGCCGCCCGGGCCGGGGCCGCCGGGGCCGCCCGGGCCGCCCGGGCCGCCGCCTGGGCCGCCGCCCGGGCCGCCTGGGCCGGGAGGCCGGGGTCCGCGACCGGACCACCGCCGTAGGGGTGCCGTCTCGCTCCGGCGAGCCCGGCGGCCCCGCCGTGAGGGCGGCGGGGAGGCGGTCGGGGGCGACGGCGGCCAGGCGGGGGAGGTCGGCCAGGGGGACGACGGCGCGCTCGGCCAGGACCCGCTCCGGCAGGCCGGCCCGGCCGGCGGCCTCGCGGGCCTCCAGCTCCTCGGTCCGGCGGACCCGGGCGGCGGTGCCGCGGACGACCCCGGGCGGGAACGGGTCGAGGACGACCCCGCCGCCGACGGTCTCGTCGCGGCCGCTGTCCCGCAGCACCACCGGCTCGAACACGTCCAGGACCAGCGGCCGCTCCAGGTGCAGCCGGACCAGGGCGTCGCCGCCCGGGCGGACCTCGTCGGCGTCGAGCGGCTGGAGGCGGGCCGCGGTCTCGGCCGCGCCCGCGTAGACCAGGTAGGCGCCGCGGGCCCGCAGCGGGCCGGGGGCGCCGGGCAGGCAGCGCAGCCGGGCGTCGGCCACCCCGGTCGCCGCCCACTGGCCGGGCAGGGCCAGCACGTCGCCCCGGGCCACCTGGCCGGTGGCCAGCCCGGCCAGGTTGACCGCCACCCGGCGGGCCGGCGCGGCCTCACCCAGCGGGCGGCCGTGGCCCTGGAGCCCCCGGACCCGCACCCGGCGCCCGGCCGGGAGCAGCTCGGCCTCGCCCCCGGCCCGCAGCGACCCGCCGGACAGGGTCCCGGTGACCACGGTCCCGCTGCCCCGCATGGTGAACACCCGGTCCACCGGGAGCCGCGGCCGCCCCCGGTCCGGCGGCTCGGGCAGCCGGTCGAGGGCGGCGTCGAGCGCGGCCGCCAGCGCGGCCACGCCCATCCCGGAGGGCGCGGCCGTCGCCACCAGCTCGGCCCCGGCCAGGGTGGTGCCCCGGAGCCGCTCCCCGACCTCGCCCGCCACCCGCGCCAGGGCCGCCTCGTCGACCAGGTCGGCCTTGGTCAGGGCGACCACCCCGCCGCCGATGCCGAGCAGGTCGAGGATGGCCAGGTGCTCGGCCGACTGGGGCCGCCAGCCCTCGCTGGCGTCGACCACGAACAGGGCGCAGCCGACCCCGCCCACCCCGGCCAGCATGTTGTGGACGAACCGCTCGTGCCCGGGGACGTCCACGAAGCCGACCTCGCGCCCCGAGGGCAGGGTGGTCCAGGCGAAGCCGAGGTCGATGGTCAGCCCCCTGGCCTTCTCCTCGGCCAGCCGGTCCGGGTCGATCCCGGTCAGCGCCTGGATCAGCGCCGACTTGCCGTGGTCGACATGCCCGGCGGTGCCGATGACGTGCGGCATCAGCGACCGGCGGCCAGGGCCGCGACCAGCGCGTCGGCCACCAGGCCGTCCTGCTCGGGCGGGACCGTCCGGAGGTCGAGGACCACCCGGCCCCGCTCGGCCCGGGCCACCACCGGCGGGTCGCCGGCCCGCAGCCGGGCCAGCACCGCGGCCGCCCCGGCCGGGGCCGGGTCGACCTCGACCAGGACGCTCTCCAGGCCCTCGCCGGGGAGGCTGCCGCCGCCGGCCACGCTGGTGCCGGTGCGCAGGGACGCGGCCGGCCCGACCTTGCCGGCCACGTCGGCGGCCCGGGGCTCCAGCTCGGCCACGGTCAGCAGCAGGGCCCGCCACACCGGCAGCTCGTCCCGGCGGCCGGCCAGGTGCTCGGCCAGGGTCGCCTCCAGCGCGGCCAGGGTCAGCTTGTCGGCCCGGACCGCCCTGGCCAGCGGGTGCCGGGCCAGCCGTCCGACCAGCCCGGCCCGGCCGACCAGCAGCCCGGCCTGGGGGCCGCCGAGGAGCTTGTCGCCGGAGAACAGCACCAGGCCGGCCCCGGCGCGCAGGCTGCCCGCGACCGACGGCTCGTCCCCGAGCCGGCCCTGGAGCAGCCCCGACCCCACGTCGTGGAGCAGCGGCAGGCCGTGCCCGGCGGCCAGTTCGGCCAGCTCGGCCAGGGCCGGCCGGGTGGCGAACCCCTCGACCCGGTAGTTCGACGGGTGCACGGCCAGCACCATCGCGGTCCCGGGGCCGAGCGCGGCCGCGTAGTCGCGCAGGTGGGTCCGGTTGGTGGTGCCGACCTCGCGCAGGACCACCCCGGCCGCCTCCATGATCTGGGGCAGCCGGAACTCCCCGCCGATCTCGATCAGCTCCCCCCGGGAGACCACCACCTCCCGCCCCCTGGCCAGGCCCCCGAGGGCGAGCAGCAGCCCCCCGGCGGCGTTGTTGGCCACCAGGGCGGCCTCGGCCCCGGTGGCCGCCCGCAGCAGCGCCTCGGCGGCGGCGCCCCGACGCCCCCGGGCCCCGGCGGCCAGGTCGTACTCCACGGCGGCGTACCCGGCCGCCCCGGCCACCGCCTCCAGGGCCGCCGCCGACAGCGGCGCCCGCCCCAGGTTGGTGTGCAGCACCACCCCGGTGGCGTTCACCACCGCCCGGGTCCGCTCGGCCAGCGCCCCGTCCAGCTCGGCCGCGACCCGGGCGGCCAGCTCCTCCAGGCCGGGCACCGGCATCCCGCCGGTGGCCGCCTCCCGGCTCGCCTCCAGGGCCCGCCGGGCCGCTCCCAGCACCGCCCCGCGGCCGAAGCGCCCCGTCCGCCCGGCCAGCTCCGGGTGGCCGAGCAGCGCGTCCATGTTCGGCAGGGCCCGTCGCGGATCGGTGGTCATGGCCCCATTGTCGACGAGGTCGCGCCGGGACGCCCACCCGCCGCACCTCCGGGCACGTACCATCCAGCTGTCCGGACCCGACCCGAGGAGGACCCGGTGGCTGTCGTCCCCAGCGCGGCCGCGACCGTGGTGCTGCTCCGGGACGGGCGCGACGGGCTGGAGGCGTACCTCCAGCTGCGGCCAACCGGCATGGGGTTCGCGGGCGGGCTGTGGGTGTTCCCCGGGGGCCGGGTGGACGGGGCCGACCGCGACCCGGCGGTCGACGCCAGCTGGGCCGGGCCGCCCCCGGCGGTGTGGGCGGAGCGGCTGGGCCTGCCGGTCGACGAGGCGCGGGGGCACGTGGTCGCCGCCTGCCGGGAGACGCTGGAGGAGGCGGGGCTGCTGCTGGCCACCCCGCCGCCCGGGGCCGGCGAGCTGGCCGAGGGCCGGCGGGAGCTGCTGGCCGGGTCGGGCGGGCTGGCCGGGCTGCTGGAGCGGCTGGGGGTGCGGCTGGACACGGGCCGGCTGCGCTACTGGGCCTGGTGGGTGACGCCGGAGGAGGAGCCGCGCCGCTACGACACCCGGTTCTTCGTGGCCGGGCTGCCGGCCGGGGCCGCCGTCACCGCCCACCTGGCCGAGGCGGAGCGGGAGCGCTGGCTGCCGCCGGGCGAGGCCGCCGCCGACCTCGGCCTGCCGATGCTCCCCCCGACCCGCTACACCCTGCGCGACCTGGCCGCCCACGGCACGGTGGCGGCGGCCCTGGCCGCGGCCGCCGACCGGCGGGTCGAGCGCATCCTGCCCGTGCTCGACGGCGCCGAGCTGGTGATGCCCTGGGGCGAGCGCTATCCGCTCCCGGCGCCCCTTGCCGGTCCCGGCGGGACGGGCGGCCACCCGGCGGTGACGCCGTGACCGAGGCCTGGAGCCCGCGGGTGACCCGGGTGCTGGCGCCGAACCCGTCGCCGCTGACCCTGGAGGGGACCAACACCTTCGTGGTGGCCGAGCCGGACGCGGCCACGGCGGTGGTGATCGACCCCGGGCCGGCCGACGACGGCCACGCCCAGGCGGTGGTCCGGGCCTGCGCCGGCCGCCGGGTCGAGCTGGTGCTGCTGACCCACACCCACGTCGACCACGCCGAGGGGGCCCGGGCGTTCGCCGGCCGGGCCGGGGCGCCGCTGGCCGCCCTCGCCCCGGGCTGGGCCAGCCCGGGCGCTCCCGTCCTGGCCGCCGGCGACCCGCTGGCCGCGGCCGGGCTGGAGCTGCGGCCGCTGCCCACCCCCGGTCACGCCGCCGACCACTGCTGCTTCGAGCTGGCCGCCGAGCGGGCCGTGTTCACCGGCGACCACGTGCTCGGCCGCGGCACCACCGTGGTCGAGTGGCCGGGCGGGGACATGGCCGACTACCTGGCCTCGCTGGAGCTGCTGCGCGACCGCCGCCCCGAGCGGCTCTACCCGGGCCACGGCCCGCTGGTCGGCGACGCCGTCGCCCGGGTCGAGGGCTACCTGGCCCACCGCCTCGACCGCGAGGCCCAGGTCCTGGCCGCCCTGGCCGCCGGCGACCGCACCCCGGCCGAGGTCGTCGCCCGGGTCTACGCGGCGGTCGACCCCGCCCTGCACCCGGCGGCCGAGCTGTCGGTCCGGGCCCACCTGGCCAAGCTGGCCGGCGAGGGCCGGGCCGTGGCCGACGGCGACGGCGAGCGCTTCCACCCGGCCGGCCCCGGCCAGGGCTGAGCCCGCCCGAGCGCCTGGGCGCTCCGTCCGCTGTGTGCCGATTTGCCCTGTCGTGCTGGTGCGGTATGTTCCGTCGCCGTGGGCGGGGGGTTTCGCGGCCGGGTACGGGGAGGATGCATGCGGGTGCGGTCGAGGCGCGGGCTGACGGCGGTCGTGGTGACCGCGTTGCTGCTGGCCAGCTTCGGGATCGGGGGCGTGGGCCGGGCGCAGACCGCCGGGCCGCCCGACCCCGACTTCCCGCCGCCGCTGTACGCGATCAACGGGCTCGCCCCGAGCAAGGGCGACAACGTGGTCCTGCGCTGGGACGAGGAGCTGCTCCAGGCGGTCAGGGCCAACCCGGGCGGCACCGGCCCGACCGTGACCGCCCGGGCCATCGGCGTGGCCCACACCTCCATGTTCGACGCCTGGGCGGCCTACGACACCAGGGCGGTCGGCACCCGCTACGGCAACAAGCTGCGGCGGCCGGTGCAGGAGCACACCCTGGAGAACAAGAACAAGGCGATCAGCTTCGCCGCCTACGCCACCCTGGTCGACCTGTTCCCCTCCCGCCAGGAGGACTTCGCCCTCCAGATGAAGGAGCTGGGCTACAGCGTCGACGGGTCCGACACCTCGACGCCGGCCAAGATCGGGGCCACGGCCGCCCAGGCGGTGATCCAGTACCGCCACAAGGACGGCGCCAACCAGCTCGGCGGCTACGCCGACACCACCGGCTACCAGCCGGTCAACACCCCCGACAAGGTGAACGACCGCTGGCGCTGGCAGCCCCTGCGGGTGCCGCTGGGCAACCCCAACGGCACCGTGCAGAAGGCCCTGACCCCCCAGTGGGCCGAGGTGGTCCCGTTCGGGATGACCTCGCAGTTCGGCCGCGACGTGCCCGGCCCGCCCGAGCTGCCAGGAGGCGACTGGTCCCCCGAGGACATCGAGAGCCTGGCCAAGGAGAGCGCCAACCTCGACGACCCGAGCAAGATCAAGGCCGAGTACTGGGCCGACGGGCCGCGCTCGGAGTTCCCGCCCGGGCACTGGGCGGTGTTCGCCCAGGCCACCTCCCGCAAGCGCGGCCACAGCCTCGACGACGACGTCAAGCTGTTCTTCACCCTGGGCAACGCCCTGATGGACGCGAGCATCGCCGCCTGGGCCTGGAAGTTCAAGGTCGACTACGTGCGGCCGGTCACCGGCATCCGCGAGCACTACCGGGGCCGGCAGGTCACCTCCTGGCTCGGCCCCTACAAGGGCTACGGCCTGGTCAACGGCGAGGCCTGGATCCCGTACCAGGAGCTGCACGTGGTCACCCCGCCGTTCCCCGAGTACGTGTCCGGCCACTCGACCTTCAGCGCCGCCGGGGCGCGGGTCCTGTCCATGTTCACCACCTCCGACACCTTCGGGGCCAGCGTGACGGTCAGGGCCGGCACCTCCCGGATCGAGCCGCGGACGCCGTCCCACCCCGGCACCCCGGCCAGGGACGTGACCCTCTCCTGGCCGACGTTCTCGGCCGCGGCCGCCGAGGCCGGGATGTCGCGCCGCTACGGCGGCATCCACTTCGAGAGCGGCGACATGCACGCCCGCGACCTGGGCAGCGACGTCGGCTGGGACGCCTGGTGGAAGGCGCAGTCCTACATCAGGCCGATCAGCACCGGGCCGCTCTAGGCCGGGGCGCCCGCGGCCTCCCGGGCCTGGGCCACGGAGACGAACCGGAACCGCAGCCGGGTGCCGGGGCGGGCCTGGGCGGCCAGCGGGAGGTCGGCCCCGGCCACCACCGCGATCACCGGGTAGCCGCCGGTGGTCGGGTGGTTGGCCAGGAACAGGATCGGGTGCCCGTCCGGCGGCACCTGGAGCG
Source organism: uncultured Actinomycetes bacterium (assembly GCA_937881255.1). Taxonomy (GTDB): domain Bacteria; phylum Actinomycetota; class CALGFH01; order CALGFH01; family CALGFH01; genus CALGFH01. The sequence goes on along the minus strand of CALGFH010000161.1, from coordinate 5,232 downwards.
AGCCCTCGACCATGCCCTCGGAGGCGAGCTCGAGCTTGCGCCGCCGCTCCAGCTCCGGCCCGTCGAGGCGGACCCCGGTGCGGTCGCTGTCCGAGGTCACCGTCCAGGCCACCCCGATCAGGGCCCGCAGGGCCTCGTCGGTGAAGACGTCGTCCCGGGGGCCCCGGACGGTGCGCAGCACGGGCTCGGGGTCGACCGCCGGGGTGGGGGCGACCTGCCGGTACGGGTCGCCGTCGGCCTGGTCGCCGACGGGCAGGAGGGTCCCCTCCCGCAGCCGCGGCGGGCCGACCGGGGCCAGGGTGTCGGTCGAGCGGCTGCCCAGCACCGCCGGGACGTCGATCCCGCCCCGCACGGCCAGATAGGCCCGCAGCCCGCTGGACACCGAGCCGACCCGCAGCACCTGCCCGGGCTCGACCCGCACGGCCATGTCCATCGGCAGCGGCCGTCCCCCGGCCTCGGCCGCGACCCGCCCCCCGGTCAGGGCCACCCAGCCGCCCGCCTCCAGCTCCAGCTCCGGCCCGGCCAGGGTGATCTCCAGCCCGGCCGCGTCCCGCCGGTTGCCGACCAGCCGGTTGGCCAGCTCGAAGGCCCGCCGGTCGGCGGCCCCGGCGGTGGGGACGCCGAGATGGGCCAGCCCCGGCCGCCCCAGGTCCTGCACGGTGGTCAGCAGCCCCGCCTTCCGGACCCGGATCATCCGGCCACCGTGAACCGGAGGCGGGTGCCCGGGGCGAGCAGGGCCGGGGGGTCGCGGGTGGGGTCGAACAGGGTGACCTCGGTGCGGCCGATGAGCTGCCAGCCGCCGGGGGAGGCGGTGGGGTAGATGCCGGTCTGGTTGCCGGCCAGGCCGACCGAGCCGGCCGGGATCGAGGTCCGGGGGGTGTCGCGGCGGGGGACCTCGAGGGCCGGGTCGAGGCCGACCAGGTAGGGGAAGCCGGGGCTGAAGCCGAGGAAGGCCACGGTGTACTCGGGGGCGGTGTGCCGCCGGACCACCTCGTCGGCCTCCAGCCCGGTCAGGCCGGCCACCTCGGCGAGGTCCTCGCCGTCGTAGCTGACCGGGATCTCGACCGTCTCGCCGGCCACGGCCCCGGCCGGGGGCAGCTCCAGCCCGGGCAGCCCGGCGGCCAGCTCGTCGAGCACCCCGGCCCGTTCCGGGTCGGCCACGATCAGGACCGTCCGGTAGCCGGGGACCAGCTCGACCACCCCGGGCGGGTCGAGCTGGCGCAGGGCGGCATGCAGCCGGTGCACGGTCTCCAGCTCCTCGACCTCGACCAGCAGCCCCCGCTCCCCCGCCGTCCGCAGCCTCACGCGAACGCCCCCAGGGGAACGCCGGCCTCCTCCAGGGCGGAGCGGACGGCCCTGGCCAGGTCGACCGCGCCCGGGGTGTCGCCGTGGACGCACAGGGAGCGGACCTCGACCGCGACCTGCCCGCCGTCGGCCGTCTCGACCCGGTGCTCGGTGGCCATGACCACGGCGCGGGCGGCGACCAGCCCGGGGTCGTCCAGCACCGCCCCCGGCTCGCGGCGGGAGACCAGGCGGCCCTCGCCGGTGTAGGCCCGGTCGGCGAAGCCCTCGCCGACGGCCGGGACGCCGGCCTCGCGGGCCGCCTCCATGGCCGCCGACCCGGGCAGGGTGAGCAGGGGCAGGGCCGGGTCGTAGCGCCGGATCGCCTCGACCACGGCGGCCGCCTGGACCGGGTCGCGGGCGATCCGGTTGTAGAGGGCGCCGTGCGGCTTCACGTAGCGGACCCGGCTCCCGGCGGCCTTGGCGAACGCCTCCAGGGCCCCGATCTGGTAGAGGACGTCGGCCGTCAGGTCGTCGGGGGGCACGTCGATCTCGCGCCGGCCGAAGCCGACCAGGTCGGGGTACGACACCTGGGCGCCGACGGCCACCCCGCGCTCGACCGCCGTGCGGACCGTCCGGTCGATCGTCGCCGGGTCGCCGGCGTGGAACCCGCAGGCCACGTTCGCGCTGGTCACCACCTCGAGCAGGGCGGCGTCGTCGCCCAGGGCCCAGCGGCCGTACCCCTCGCCGAGGTCCGAGTTCAGGTCCAAGTTGGCTCCCTAGGTGGGTCGCAGCCTAGTGGGATCCTGCACGATTCTGGACGAAGCGAGAACGGCGTGCCCGGTAAGCGGGCCGGCTTCGGGGAAGAACGACCTGTTGACCGGGTGAACCGGGAGGAGCGGGCGATGGCCGGGGAGTGGGTCGAGGAGCTGCTCGACCCGGGAAGCTTCGTCGCGACCGCCGTCGGCGGGCGCAGCGGCCACGGCAGCGTCGACGGCCGCCCGGTGTGCGTGGCCGACGGCTTCGGCCCGCCGGCCCTGGCCGCCCTCGACCTCGCCCTCAAGGTCGGCTGCCCGGTGGTCGCGTCCGCCGGGACGGCCACCGGTACCGGCTACGGGGAGCTGCTGTCGCGGGGCGCGCTCGCGTCCGGGGTCGTGCCCCAGGTGGCCCTGGTCCTCGGGGCCGCCGAAGGCGGGCCGGCGCTGGTTCCGGCCCTGGCCGACTTCGTCGTCATGGTCGAGGGGGGCGGCCGGCTCCAGCTCGGGGACACCGGGGCGATCGAAGCCGTCACCGGCGAGCTGGTCGACGCCGAGGAGCTGGCCGGGACCCGGGCCCACACGGTCAGGACCGGCACGGCCCACTTCCGCGCCGCCGACCTCGGCGAGGCGGTCGACCTGACCAGGGCGCTGCTCGGCTACCTGCCGGCCAACAACCTGGAGGAGCCGCCGGCGCTGGAGGCGGCCGGCGACCCGTCGGTGGTGACCGCGCGCGACCTGGAGCTGGACGGGCTGCTGCCTCCCGTGGCCGAGCTTCCCTTCGACGCCCGCCGGCTGGCCGAGCGGGTGGTCGACGACGGGGAGCTGCTGGAGGTGCAGGCCCTGTTCGCGGGCAACCTGCTCGCCGCGCTGGGCCGGGTCGACGGGCGGCCGGTCGGGGTGGTGGCCAGCCAGCCGCTGGTGCTGGCCGGGGCCCTGGACGCGGCCGCGGCCGAGAAGGCGGCCCGGTTCGTGCGTACCTGCGACGCCTTCAACCTGCCCGTGCTGACCTTCGTGGATGGTCCCGGGTTCGCGCCCGACGCCGACCAGGAGCGCCAGGGCCTGGTCCGGCGGGCGGCCAAGCTGGCCTACGCCTACGCCGAGGCGACCGTGCCCAAGGTCACGGTGGTGGCCCGCCAGGCCGCCGGGCCGGCGGCCGAGGTCCTCGGGGGCCGTCCCCTCCGGGCCGACCTGGTCCTGGCCTGGCCCGGCGCCCGGGTGGCCGGGCTGCCCCCGGACCAGGCGGCCGCCCGCGGCCTGGTCCACGACGTGGTCGCCCCCTCCCAGACCCGCCCCCGGGTGTCGGCCGCCCTGCGCCTGCTCCAGGGCAAGCGCGAGCCCCTCCCGCCCAAGCGCCACGGAAACATCCCGCTGTGACCGCCCCCCTGTTCCACGTGCGACGCGGTACCCCTACCGCCGAGGAGCTGGCCGCCCTCACCGCCGTCCTCGCCGCCAAGGCCAGCGCGGTCGCCGCCGCGGCCTCCCGCCGCCACGCCGGCCCACCCCCCTGGGGAGCCCCCGGCGCCGCCCACCGCCGCCCCCTCCCGCCCCCGGGGCCGGGCGCCTGGAGACGAGCGGCCACCGTTGGGAGGGGGTGCCGATGCGTAAGGTGCTGATCGCGAACCGGGGGGAGATCGCGGTCCGGGTGATTCGCGCCTGCCGGGACGCGGGGCTTCAGAGTGTGGCGGTGTACGCCGAGCCGGATCTGGAGGCGCTGCACGTGCGGCTCGCCGACGAGGCGTATGCGCTGGGTGGGGCGACCGCCGGGGAGAGCTACCTGCGGGTCGACAAGCTGCTCAACCTGTGCCGGCGGTCGGGGGCGGACGCGGTCCATCCCGGGTACGGGTTCCTGGCCGAGAGCGCGGCGTTCGCGGAGGCCGTGATCGAGGCCGGGCTGGTGTGGATGGGGCCGGGGCCGGAGGCGATCCGGCGGCTGGGGGACAAGGTGGAGGCGCGCCGGATCGCCGAGGCGGTGGGGGCCCCGCTGGTGCCGGGGAGTGACGGGCCGGTGGCGGACGTGGACGCGGCGGCGGCGTTCGCGGACGAGCACGGGCTGCCGATCGCGATCAAGGCGGCGTTCGGCGGGGGCGGGCGGGGGCTGAAGGTGGCCAGGACGGCCGCGGAGATCCCGGAGAAGTTCGCCTCGGCGGTGCGGGAGGCTGAGGCCGCCTTCGGGCGCGGCGAGTGCTATGTGGAGCGCTACCTGGACCGGCCCCGGCATGTCGAGGTGCAGGTGCTGGCCGACACCGCGGGAACCGTGGTGGTGGTCGGGGACCGGGACTGCTCGCTCCAGCGGCGGCACCAGAAGCTGGTCGAGGAGGCGCCGGCCCCGGCGCTGGGCGACCGGCAGCGGGACGAGCTCCACCGGGCGGCCCGCGACATCTGCGCCGAGGCCGGGTACGTGGGCGCCGGGACGGTGGAGTTCCTGCTCGGCGACGATGGCACGGTCACCTTCCTTGAGGTCAACACCCGCCTGCAGGTCGAGCACCCGGTCACCGAGGAGGTCACCGGGGTCGACCTGGTCCGGGAGATGTTCCGGGTCGCGGCCGGGGAGCGGCTGGAGGCGGCCACCCCGGCGGTGCGCGGCCACGCGATCGAGTTCCGGGTCAACGGCGAGGACCCGGGGCGGGGGTTCCTGCCCACCCCGGGCACGGTCACCCGCTGGCGGCCCCCGACCGGGCCCGGGGTCCGGCTGGACGCCGGGGTCGAGCAGGGCAGCATGGTCGGCGGCGCCTTCGACTCGCTGCTGGCCAAGCTGATCGTGTCCGGGGCCGACCGGCGCCAGGCGCTGGAGCGCAGCCGGCGGGCCCTGGACGAGTTCGAGGTCGAGGGGCTGGCCACCGTGCTGCCGTTCCACCGCCTGGTGGTCCGCGAGCCCGCCTTCGCCGAGGACTTCGCCGTCCACACCGAATGGATCGAGGCCGAGCTGGGCGACCGGCTTGATCCCCAGCCCGAGGTGGCCACGCCCCAGGAGGCGGCCGAGCGGGAGCGGGTGGTGGTCGAGGTCGGCGGCCGGCGCCTGGAGGTCACCCTCCCGGCCGGGCTCGGCGCCGTCGCCCGCCCAGGGGGCAGGCGCCCGACCCGCCGTCCGCCCGCCCCACAGTCCGCGACAGGGGGACTCACCTCATGCACGTCCAGCACTCGGCCGCGATCTGGGCCGCCCATCCCGATCTCGTCGCCGGCGCGCTCTTCGCCA
>CALGFH010000160.1 GCA_937881255.1 uncultured Actinomycetes bacterium | reverse complement strand
CGGCTGCGGGACGGCTACCGGTTCCAGCGGCGGGGACCGATCCAGGTCAGGGGCAAGGGCGAGATGGTCACCTACTTCCTCGTCGGAAGGAACCAATGATCAGCCGAGCGCCTGCGATCAGCGGAACCACGCCTTCGCGGGGCCACTGAGCAAGCAGCACAGTCGGCAAAATAGCCGAGCAGGGACCCCTAAGCTTGCGTTTTAACCCTGGTGCCGGTCCGTGAGGCGGTACGACGGAGCGGCTGGTGACGTGACGCGGCCACCGTGTGATCCTTCGGACAACCAAGATCAAGGTCACGAAGGAGACGACGGTGGCCGCACCCTGGAGTGTGCACCCATCCGGGTTGCCCGCCTACCCCGACCCTCCGGTAGCGCTGGCATGCCTGCAAGGCTTCCGCGCCGGGCTGCATGCCTGCTGCACCCGCCGCGCGGATGCGCTGGTGGACCTGGCCGATGCGCTGCTGAGCGCCCAGGGGCCGGTCACGTCCCTGCCGCAGCTGAGCCTGGAGCCAGCCCACCGGCGCGGCTGGGGCAGCACCTACGCCGCGCTGGCGTGCGGGCGGATCGACGCCGAGCGGCTGCGGGACCTGCTCGCAGGCTGCCTGCCACCCGCTGACCCGCTGGTGTTCGCGGTGGACGTGACCGCCTGGCCGCGCTGCGACGCCGAGTGCTCGCCCGAGCGCGGCCTCTACTACCACCCCTCGCGGCACTCAGCTGGGCAGCCGATCGTGGCCGGCTGGGCGTTCCAGTGGGTCTGCCAGCTGGGCTTCGCGCGGGACTCCTGGACCGTGCCGGTGGACGCCCGCCGGCTGCAGCCGACAGAGGACACCGACCACACCGCGGCCGTGCAGGTCCGCGCGCTGCTGGGGCGGCTGCCCACCAACGCGGAGCCACCGCTGTTTGTGTTCGACGCCGGCTACGACTCCGCCCAGCTGTCGCTGGACCTGGCCAACGCCCGGGTGGCGGTGCTGGTGCGGCTCAGGTCCGACCGCTGCTTCTACGCCGATCCGCCGCCACGCCCGCCCGGCGCTGGCGGCCGCCCGCGCCGCCACGGCGCCAAGTTCGCCTTTGCCGACCCGGCCACCTGGCCGGCCGCGACCGCCACCCACGTGGCCACCGACGACCAGTACGGCACCGTGACCGTGGCAGCCTGGTCAGGGTTGCATCCCAAGCAGCAGCGCCACCCCGGCCACGGCTCCGGCGGGCCGCGGCCAATCGTGCGCGGCACCATCGTGCGCGTCCAGGTCGAGCGGGTCCCCGCCAAGACGCGTCCACCGAAGGTGCTGTGGCTGTGGTGGTCAGGCCCCGGCCCCCTGGATCTGGACCTGGCCTGGCGGGCCTATGTCCGCCGGTTCGACCTGGAGCACACCGTCCGCTTCTGTAAGCAGTCCCTGGGGTGGACCACGCCACGACCGCGCCATCCTGAGCAGGCGGACCGGTGGACCTGGCTAGTGGTGGCCGGCTACACCCAGCTGCGCCTGGCCCGCCAGCTGGTGGCCGACCAGCGGCTGGCGTGGGAGCGGCCCCGCCCACCCGGTCAACTGTCGCCCTACCGGGTCCGCAGAGGGTTTCCGCGCCTGCTGTGCGCGCTGGGCTCGCCGGCCAGCGCGCCGAAACCCTCCGGGCGCTCCCCCGGCCGGCCCAAGGGCCACCGATTTGGCCCCGCCCTGCGCCACCCGGCGGTCAAAAAGCCCGCCACCAAGCCCACCAAGAAGGCCCGTAAGAAACCGACCAGGGTGGCCAAGGCCGCCTGACTCGCGCGATCAACACCAGCAACCCGCCGATCAAATCAGCGGTCCACTCGCCACCCCAGGGTTAAAACGCAAGCTGAGCGTCTATGCCGAAGCCGGCCCGGACGGGCTGGTGTTTCCAGCCGCGCGGGGCGGACCGATCCGTCGCAGCAACTTCACCCGCCGGGTCTGAATCCCAACCACCCGAGCGGCCGGGGTGGAGGGGCTGCGCTTCCATAACCTGCGCCATACTGCGGCGACTCTGGCGGTCGCGGCGGGGGCCAGCACCCGGGAGCTGATGGTGTGGATGGGCCATTCCTCCTCGGCCGCGGCGCTGCGCTATCAGCACGTGATGGCTGGCCGGGACGCCGCCATCGCGGCCGCCTTAGACGAGCTGGTCAAGGCAGCATCGACACGCTCGGAGGACCCGACCGCCGCTCGGAGTGGCACGCGGGTGGCACGAACCGGGCAACGCAGCCAGAAGGGCAAGCGGCGATGATCGGCTCGCGTGCTCATGAGCTGGGGGAATGGTTGGTGGGCCTGCCAGGACTTGAACCTGGGACCTCATCCTTATCAGGGATGCGCTCTAACCGCCTGAGCTACAGGCCCGGGTGACGAGGGGGCAATGTAGCACAGGGGGTGGGGAGGCATCACTCCCGTAACGTGCGGCTGTGGCCTCGGAACTCGGCGATGACGGTGGTGTCGGGGAGGCGGACGGTGACGTCGTAGATGCCGCTGCGGCCGGCGTGGTGGCGTTCGGTGGCGGTGGCGATGAGCTCGTCGTCGAGGTGGGCGGGGGCGAGGAAGGCGATGTCGCAGGCGGCGGCGACGGTGGTGGGGCCGTAGGTGTTGCAGGCGAAGGCGAAGGCGGTGTCGGCGAGGAGGAAGACATAGCCGCCGTGGCAGATGTTGTGGCCGTTGAGCATGGTGTCGCGGACGACCATGCGGGCGGTGGCCTGGCCGGGGGTGATCTGGTCGAGCTGGATGCCGAGGTGGCGGGAGGCCAGGTCGGCTTCGTACATCCTGGCGGCGGAGCGCTGGGCGAGGGCTTGGGGGTCCTCCGGCACTCGGTCTCCTCGGGGTTGGGGCTTCGGCAAACCATGATGATCCGGTTAGGCTGGAGGCGGCAGGGAGGTGGGCGCGCCCAGTGGCGGGGCGGTCATTTGGGCGAGGGGTGCGGGATGGTGCTGGCTGAGATCGAGACCGTGCTGCTGGACGAGGCGCGGGTCCAGGTTGGGGTGGCGGAGCTGGCGCGGCGGATCTCCGAGGATTACCAGGGGCGCGACCTGCTGCTCGTCGGGGTGCTGAAGGGGGCCGTGGTGTTCATGGCCGACCTGTCGCGGGCGCTGACGGTGCCGCACGAGGTGGACTTCATCGCGACCTCGTCGTACGGGTCGGCGACCGAGACCTCCGGGGTGGTGCGGCTGCTCAAGGACCTCGACCGCGAGATCGAGGGGCGGCACGTGGTCCTGGTCGAGGACATCGTGGACTCGGGGCTGACGCTCGACTACCTGCTGGCCACCCTGCGGCCGCGGCGGCCGGCCTCGCTGGAGGTGTGCGCGCTGCTGCAGAAGCCGGACGAGCTGCGGGTCGAGGTGCCGGTGCGGTACAAGGCCTTCGACATCCCCAGTGTGTTCGTGGTCGGGTACGGGCTCGACTACGCCGAGCGCTACCGGAACCTGCCGTACGTCGGCACCCTGCGGCGCGAGGTATACGAGCGCAGCGGCGGCGGTTAGGGTTTGCGGATCCGACTCCGACGAAGGAGGGACGGTGGACGTCGTCACCGCGCTCGACCGGCTGCCCAAGGTCGAGCTGCACTGCCATGTCGAGGGGACGATGCGACCGGGCACGGTCGTGGAGCTCGCCGGCAAGAACGGGGTCGAGCTGCGGACCTCGGACCCGACCGAGCTGTACCGGTACTCCAACCTCGACACCTTTCTGGAGATCTTCTGGCTGGTGCAGTCAACCCTCGGGAGCCGTGAGGACTGGGCCCGGCTGGCCTATGAGAGCATCGTCGACGGGGCGGCCCACGGTCTGGTCTACCGGGAGACGTTCTTCACCCCGGCGCGGCACCTTGACGCCGGACAGGACCTGGCCGACATCGTGGCCGGGCTGGCCGAGGGGCTGGCCGCGGCCGAGGGCGAGACCGGGGTCCGGGCGATGCTGATCGCCGACATCGACCGGGCCTACGGGGCGGCGGCCGGGCTGGCCATGGTCAAGCGGCTGGTCGAGCTGCGCGAGGGCGCCAGCCCCGGGGCCGAGCGGGTCATCGGGGTCGGGCTGGACTCGACCGAGCTCGGGGTCGACCCGACCGACTTCGCCGAGGCGTTCGAGCTGGCCGGCAAGGTCGGGCTGCGGCGGACCTCGCACCAGGGGGAGGAGACGCCGCCGAGCCACATCTGGGCCGGGTTGGACGTGCTCGGGTCCGAGCGGATCGACCACGGCCTGTCGAGCCTTCAGGATCCGGAGCTGACCCGGAGGCTGGCGGGGGAGCGGATCCCGCTCACCGTCTGCCCCAACTCCAACGTGGTGATCGCCAACGCCGTGCCGCGGCTGGAGCTGCACCCCTACCGGCGGATGCGGGAGGCCGGGCTGCTGGCCACCCTCAACACCGACGACCCGGCCCTCACCGACCTCGACCTCGGCCGCGAGTACCAGTCGTGCATGGAGGCGTTCGGCTACCGGTGGGAGGACATGGTGGCGATCGCGCTGGACGGGGTCGAGGCCACCTGGCTCGACGAGAGCGACAAGCGCGAGCTCCGGGCGCGGGTCGAGCGCGAGGCCGCCAAGCTCGCCGCGGAGCTCGACCCACCGCGGTGACTCGAGTGTTTCACGTGGAACGCCCGAGCCAGGGCGTGCCTGCCCGGAGGGCTAGACCCCGAGCAGGCGCTCCACCGGGTCGATCGCGAAGTAGATCAGGAACAGGAACGCGATGATCCAGAGCAGCAGGCCCGGCTCGCGCCAGCGGCCCAGGAACGCCTTGATGAGCACGTAGGCCACGAACCCGGCCCCGATGCCGTTGGTGATGGAGAAGGTGAACGGCATCAGGACGATGGTGAGGAAGGCCGGGATGGCGATCTCGGGGTCGCCCCAGTCGATGTCGGCGACCTGCCGCATGAGCAGGAACCCGACCACGACCAGGGCCGGTGCGGCCGCCTCCTGGGGGATGACCTCGACCAACGGCGTGAGGAACACCGCGACCAGGAACAGCAGCGCGGTGACCACGCTGGCCAGGCCGGTGCGGGCGCCATCGCCGACCCCGGCGGCCGACTCCACGTAGGTGGTGTTGGACGAGGTGGAGGCGGCCCCACCGGCGGCCGCGGCGATGCTGTCCACGAACAGCACCCTGCTGACCCCGGGCAGGCGGCCGTCGCGGTCGAGCAGGCCGCCCTCGTTGGCGACGCCGATGACCGTGCCCATGGTGTCGAAGAAGTCGGAGAGCATCAGCGTGAAGATGAACAGCACGGCCACGATGACCCCGACCTGGGCGAAGCTGCCGCCGAGGCTGAAGGCGCCCAGCAGGCCGAAGTCCGGGGAGCCGACCACGCCGTCGGGGACCGCGGGGACGGTCAGGGCCCAGCCGGAGGGGTTGACGTTGCCGGCGGCGTCGACCCGGGGGCCGACGTCCACGATCGAGTTGAGGATGATCGCGAAGATGGCCGTGACCACGATGCCGATCAGGATGCCCCCACGCACCCGGCGCACGACCAGGGCGATGGTCAGCAGCAGGCCGAAGGCGAACACCACCGTGGGCCAGCCGATCAGGCGGTTGCCGACGCCCAGCTGGACCGGGACGGTGGTGTTGGCGACGTCGGGGATGCGGCGCACGAACCCGGCGTCGACGAAGCCGATGAAGGCGATGAACAGGCCGATGCCAACGCTGATGGACTGCTTGAGGGCGAGCGGGATGACGTTCATCACCCACTCGCGCAGGCCGGTCACGACCAGCAGGGTGATCACCAGGCCCTCGATCACCACGATGCCCATGGCCGCCGGCCAGGTCATCACCGCGGCCAGCTGGAAGGCGACCACGGCGTTGAGGCCGAGCCCGGCCGCGATCGCGAACGGGTAGCGCCCGTAGACACCCATGAACAGGGTCATGGCCGCCGCCACCAGCGCGGTCGCGGTGGCCAGCTGGGCCAGGTCGAGGCGCTGGCCGTTGACGTCCTGGGCGCCGCCGAGGATCAGCGGGTTGAGGACGACGATGTAGGCCATGGTGAAGAAGGTGGCGAACCCGCCGCGGATCTCCCGCTCGATCGTGGAGCCGCGCTCGGAGATGTGGAAGTAGGCGTCCAGCCCGGAGCGGGGCGGGGTGCCTTGAGGGTCGGACCGAACGTTCGACTCGGTGGCCATCGCTGATCCCTTTCCCAGAAGGGCTGCAGGCGGGAGAAGTTGAGCGCAGCGCCTCCCCGGGTGTCAACGCGGCTGGCGGCCTGGCATTTCACCCGGCGATCCCCCAGGATTGGGACGAGCGTTCCCGTTCCGGTCAGGTGGTGAGGAGTTGGACGCAAGGACGGCCGCCTCGCTGCTGGGCAGGGTCGAGCCCTTCCAGGCGCTCGACGAGCGGGCGCGCCTCACCGTGGTCGAGCACGCCAGCCGCCGGACGGTCGACAAGGGCCAGATGGTGTTCTGGCAGGACGACCCCGGCGAGGCGATGTTCGTGCTCCTGGAGGGCACGGTGAAGCTGATCGTCTGCTCTCGGGACGGCGAGCTGATCGAGCTCCACCGCCATGCCGCCCCGGCCATCTTCGGCGAGCTGGCCCTGCTGGACGGGGGGCCGCGGTCGGCCTCGGCCGAGGCCGTGGAGCGCTCCACGCTGCTGGTGGTGACCCGCCCGGAGCTGCTCCGGCTGCTGCGCACCGACGAGCAGGTGGCCGAGGCCCTGCTGAGCACGCTGGGGGCGATGGTCCGCCGGACCACCCGCCAGATCAGCGACCTGGCCTTCCTGAGCCTGCAGGGCCGGGTCGCGGCCAAGCTGCTCGACCTGACCGAGCCGGACGGGGCCCGGACCCGCCGGGTCACCCAGGTGGAGCTGGCCACCATGGTCGGGGGGGCCAGGCAGACGGTGAACCAGGCCCTGCGGTCGCTCGAGTCGCGCGGCTACATCCGCTCGGCCGGCCGGGTGTTCGAGATCCTCGACCGCGAGCAGCTGCGCCGCCTGGCCGGCGGGTAGGGGAGCGGGCCCGGCGCGGGCCGGCAACGCAAAACGTCCGCCGGGGGCGGGATGTGACCCCCGGCGGACGCCTCCCCCCGTTCGCTAGAGCCAGTCGGACCGGTGGTAGGACCGGTGGTAGACGTGGACCCGGTGGATCGGCGGAAGCGCTGCCATCAGCACGATCCCGGCGAAGACGAGCACGATGGCCGGGGTCGGGGTGGCGTCGGTGGTGGTCTCGGTGGCGGGGGTCTCGACGGCCGGGGCCTCGATGGCCCGCTCGACCGCGGCGACCTGGTCGTGCTCGAGGAGCGTGGCCGCGCCGGCCGGTGCGGTCGAGGCCAGCAGGGAGAGGGCCCCGAGCATCAGGGCGGTGGCCGCGGCCAGGGCGACCAGCAGCAGGGTCAGCTTGGAGACGATGCGGATGGTCATGGTGTTCACTCCCTCTCGGTCACGGCCTGATGGCGTACCAGCAGTCTCGGTCCTGGCGGCAGGACCGGGCAGTCCAGGCGCCGACAGCGGAACTGTCGTCTTGCTGACGTTCCCCGTTGCCAGGAGAGCGCCCGGCCGGGTCCAGCACGGCGTAAGCTCCGGCCGACGTGGACCTCCAGCACAGGGCCGGCGTCCTGGCACGGACCGAGCTGTTCGGTGGCATCGACGGGGCGGCGCGGCGGCGGATCGCCGAGCACGTCGCCGAGCGGGTCGTCGAACGGGGTCAGTGCGTGTTCGTGCAGGACGAGCCGGGCGACCGCATGTACGTCCTCGCCGAGGGCGCGGTGAAGCTGTTCGTCGCCTCCCGCGACGGCGGCATCGTGGAGCTGGTCCGGCATCGGCCGCCGGCCACCTTCGGCGAGGTCGCCCTGCTGGACGGGGGGCCGCGGTCGGCCTCGGCCGAGGCCGTGGAGCGCTCCACCCTGCTGGTGGTGACCCGGGCCGAGCTGCTGCACCTGCTCCGGGCCGAGGACCAGGTGGCCGAGGCGCTGCTCCGCACCCTGGGCACGATCGTCCGCCGCACCACCCGCCAGGTCAGCGACCTGGTCTTCCTCGACCTCCAGGGGCGGATCGCCCGGCAGCTGCTGGCCCTGGCGACCGACGGCGACGGGATGGCCCGCACCCGCCGGGTCACCCAGGCCGAGCTGGCCTCGATGGTCAGCGGGGCCAGGCAGACGGTGAACCAGGCCCTGCGGTCGCTCGAGTCGCGCGGCTACATCCGGGCCGACGGCCGCAGCTTCGAGATCCTCGATCGGCGACGGCTGGAGCATCTGGCCGAGCGGTAGAAGTTTTCCGTGGATGTCAGGTAGCTGACAGCGCCGGCGCGGGGAAGGCTCTTTGATAGCGGAACGCACCGTCCAGGTGGGGAGGTCAGCTGCGCGTGCAGGCGAACGGTCACGACGATCCCGGTCAGGCGAACCAGGTGCCGCCGGTCTGCGAGTTCCTCGAGGATCTCAAGGGTCGGCGGGCCGTCGTCACCGGCGCCGCCCGGGGCATCGGCGAGGCGGTCGCCAAGTGGCTGATCATGGCCGGGGCCGACGTCACCGTGGTCGACAGGGACGCCGAGCACCTCAAAGAGTCGTTCCGCACCGAGGGCTGCCAGGTCATCGAGGCCGACCTGTACGAGGAGGACGTGGTCGGGGTGGCCGACGAGCTGACCCGCAACGGGCCGGTCGAGCTGGTGGTCAACAACGTCGGCATCACCACACCCCACCGGCTGCTCGAGATCGGCCCCTCGGAGCTCGACCTGGTGCTCGGGACCAACCTCAGAGGGCCGTGGCTGTTCACCGACCGGCTGGTCAAGGCGCTGATCGAGGACCAGACCCGGACCCCGGACCGCACGCCGCGGCCGCGCGGCTCGATCCTGTTCATCTCCTCGCTGCACGACCGGTTCGTGGCCCGCGAGGCCCACTACAGCGTCAGCAAGGCCGGGGTCGCCATGCTGGTCAAGGCGATGGCCAAGGACCTGGGCCGGCACCGGATCAGGGTGAACGCGATCTCACCCGGCTGGATCCGGACCGCGGAGGACACCAGCACCCCGGAGCAGGTGGCGAAGTACGCCCGCCTGCGGCCGCGGATCCCCGCCGGGCAGGCCGGCGTCCCCGCCGACGTCGCCCGGGTCGCCCTCTTCCTGCTCAGCGACGCCTGGTCGGGCTATGTCACCGGCCAGAACATCGCCGTGGACGGCGGGCTGTCCCTGCACAACTGGCTGGACGAGTAGCGGCCCCCGGGGCGTCAGCACCACCAGGGCCAGGCCGGCGTAGACCAGCAGCCAGCGGTTGGCGGGCACGGCCACGGCCAGGGCGGCCATCGCCAGCCCGAGCACCACCCGGTGGCGCAGGCGCATGGGCACCTCCCCGGTCGCGGCCGTTCCTCCAGGTCTTCCGGCAAGCATGCCCACCACCCGGCCGCCGGAACCGTCGCCGGCCCGACCGGCCGAGTGTCAGCTTCCTGACATTCCCGCGCCGGGCGCCCGGCGCATGCCGGCCTTGAAGCCGCGGCCTGGAACGGCGACTATCTTCTTGTAGTGGTGCATCACGGTAGAGCGGGGCAATCAGCCCGACGGCCGCCCGGCCCGGGCGGCGGCTGATGGCGGACCAGCTGGTGGTGGTCGCCCTCCGCGTCGTGTTCCTGGTCTACGTGACCCTGGTCCTGCTGCACTCCACCCTTGAGCGGGTGTACGCGCTGCGGAGCCGCCGCCAGCGCCGGGCCCGAGCGGCCGCGGCCCCGGTCCCGGCCCCGGTCCGGTGGCCGGCGGTCGACGTGGTCGTCCCCGTCTTCAACGAGGACCCGTCGCTGCTGGAGGCGTGCTGCCGCTCGGTGGCCGGCCAGGACTACCCGGGGCCGCTGCGGGTCTGGCTGGTCGACGACGGCTCCAGCAACCGGGCGGCCCTGCTGGCCGTCTACGAGCGGTGGGGGGAGCGGGGCTGGGAGGTCAGGCTGCTGGACCGGAACATCGGCAAGCGGGCCGCCCAGGACGAGGCCGTCCGGTACGGGACCGGCGAGCTGGTCGTGCTGATGGACTCCGACACGGTCCTCGCCCCCGACGCCATCCGGCAGGCCGCCGCCGCCTTCGGGGACGACCAGGTGGGGGCCGTCTCGGGCAGCGTCGGGGTGCTGAACGCGCCCACCAACCTCCTCACCCGGCTGATCCACCACCGCTACCGCCTCCGCTTCCAGGTCGAGCGGCCGGCCCAGGGGTTCTTCACCTCGCTGCTGTGCTGCTCGGGGCCGTTCGCCGTCTACCGGCGGGCCCTCCTGGCCGAGCTCTGGCAGCGCTACCTGACCCAGACCTTCGGCGGCGTCCGCTGCACCAACGGGGACGACCTGCACCTGACCAACCTGGTCCTGGCCACCGGCCACCAGGTGCTGTTCGAGCCCCGGGCGATCGCCAGCACCAGCGTCCCCCGGTCGCTCGGCCAGTACCTGCGCCAGCAGCTGCGCTGGAACCGCAGCTTCTACCGGGAGCTGCGCTGGACCTTCCACGGCATCCGCTCCCGGCACCCCTACCTGGCCCTGGACGTGCTGGCCAGGGCCCTGCTGCCCCTGCTGCTGGCCGCCGCCCTCCTGCTGCTGGTGTCCGAGGGGCTGCTGGTCGGCTGGGAGCTGCTGGCCACCGACCTCAGCCTGGCCCTGGCCATGCTGTGCGTGACGGCCGCGTTCCTGCTGGTCCACGGGGCCAGCGTGCCGTTCCTGCTGCTGTACGGGCCGCTGCACGTGGTCCTGCTGGTCCCGGTCCGGATCTATGCCCTGGTCACGCTGGCCAGCCCCCGGTGGGAGACCCGCTAGGCCCGGTCAGCTGCGGGTCCAGTCCGAGCCAGGCGACGCCCTCATCGACGCGGTTCAGCTGCGGGTGCGGGCGAGCAGCCGCCTGGCGTTGCGCTCCCCGACCTCGTTGCCCTTCTCCTGGAACAGGGTGATGGCCCGCTCCAGCTCGTGCCCGGACTCACGGCCGCGGCCGCTGAGCAGCAGGACCTCGGCCAGGTCGACATGGGCCTCGGCCCGGGAGTCGAGCTGGTCGGTCTTGCCGGCCAGGTAGAGGGCCTCCCTGGCCAGCCGCTCGGCCTCGGCGTGCTCGCCCCGGCGGGCGATGGCGATGGCCCGGATCGAGCGCCACTTGATCTGGGCGTCGGCCTGGTCGGGGGCGGCCAGGCGCTCGCAGGTGCGGGTGATGTCCTCGGCGTCGTCGTTGCGGTTCCGCTGCAGCCGGACCCTGGCCAGCAGCGCGGCCACGTTCACCCGCGGCCCGGTGCCGCCCATCTCCTCGAGCTGGCGGTAGCCGTTGCGGAGGACCTCCTCGGCGGCGGGCAGGTCGCCGGCGAGCATGTCCACCATCGCCCGGGAGATGCAGTCGACCGCCCTCGGCAGCAGCGATCCCTCTTCCCTGGTGATGGCGGTGGCCGCCTCCACGAACCGCCGCGCCTCGTCCAGGTCGCCGCGGTGGGCGGCCACCCTGGCCAGCACCCGGTAGGCGGTCGCGGCCAGGCTGGAGACGCCGCTGCGCTCGGCCTCGGCCAGCGCCTCGCGGCTGCGCCGCTCCACGACCTCCAGCGGCAGCGGCCCCCAGTACAGGGTCAGGCAGTGCATGCCGATGGCGTTGGCCTCCCAGCCCGGGTCCTTGGCCTCCCGGGCCAGCGCCCGGGCCCGCTCGGCCGCGGCCTCGGCCTGGGTCAGGCGGCCCCTGGTCCAGTCCAGGTAGGCGAGCAGGTGCCAGGCCTTGGCCAGCCCCAGGCGGTCGCCGAGGCGCTCGAAGGCGGCGATGGCCAGCTCGACCTCGTCGCGGCCCTCCTGGAGGAACTGGCGGGGGTCGTGGACGGCGGTGATGCCGAGCCGGCCGATGGTGGCGTGCAGGGCCAGGCCCTCGTTGCCGACCGCCGTGGCCGACCGGGCCAGCTCCTGGTAGGCCCTGGTCGCCTCGGTGAGCTTGCCGGCGCTCTGCTGGGCCTCGGCCAGCGGGGGCAGGGCGGACAGCCGCAGCGGATGCTCGGCCGGGAGCAGGCGGACCGCCCGGCCAAGCCAGGCCTGGACGAGCCGGGTGTCGCCGCGGACGGCGGCCCGCTGGCCGGCGACGGCGTAGCGCTCCCCGGCCCGCCTGGCCAGCTTCTTCATCTGGTCGCCGCCCGGGTCGAGCCGCCTGGCGTAGCGGTAGGCCTCGTAGAAGTGGTGGCCGACGATCTCGTCGAACTGGCTGCGCCGGTCCTCGGTCTCCCGCTCCAGCCAGTCGGCGTAGCGCTCGTGCAGCTCGGCCCGGCGGTCGTCGGGCAGCCGCTCGTAGGCCACCGTCTTGATGGTGGCGTGCCGGAACCGGTAGCCGGGGCCGCTGTTGGGCGGCAGCGGCGCCGAGGTGGGACCGTGGTCGGCCCGGATCAGGTCGAGGCGGACCAGCTCCTGGAGCCCGGTGGCGAGCTCGGCCGCCGGGGCCTCGGGGTGGAGGGCCTCGACGTCGCCGAGGTGGAACTGCTGGCCGACCACGGCCGCTGGCTCGATCACGGCCCGGCCGTGGGGGCCGAGCCGGTCCAGGCGGGCCAGCAGCAGGGCGTGGATGGAGGTCGGCACCGTCCGGCCGCGCCGGTCGGCCGCCTCCTCGGACTCGACCTTGAGCGTCCAGCGGCCGTCGACCGCCCGCAGCCGGCCCTCGTCCCTGAGGTTGGTGACCAGCTCCTCGACCAGCAACGGATTCCCTTCCGCCCACTCGTAGACGTACGCTTGGACGGCCTGGTCGACGCGACCGCCGAGCAGGTGGACGACCAGCTGCTCGCCCTCCCGCTCGGGCAGGGGAGAGAGCAGGAACGACAGCGCGTTGGCCTTGCCCCCCGGCCACTGGGCGCGGCGCGCGAACAGCTCGTCCGGACGGGCCATGCACAGCAGCACCAGCGGCGCGTCGGCGTACTCGGCCACGTGCTCGACGGCGTCGAGCAGGATCGGGTGGGCCCACTGGAGGTCGTCGATGACCAGCACCAGCGGACGGCGGCGGGCCAGCGTCTCCAGCAGCCGCTCCAGCGCCCAGAAGGTGTCCTCGGGCAGGCCGGTGTCCTGGCCCAGGCCCAGCAGCTGGGCGATCCGCTCGGTGACCAGGTTGCCCCGCTCCACCCCGGCCAGCAGCCCGGCCAGCCGGGCCCTGGCCTGCTCGGCCGAGTCGTCGGGGGCGATCGCGGCCGCCTGGCGGACGATCTCGACCATCGGCCACAGGGTCACGCTGTCCCCGAAGGCCGGGCAGTGGCCGCGCAGGACGCTGGCCTGGTCGCCGAGGCCGGCCACGAACTCGTCGACCAGCCGCGACTTCCCGACCCCGGCCGAGCCGAGCACGCTGACCAGGTGGCAGGTCCCCTCGGCGGCGGCCCGCTCGAACAGCTGCCGCAGCAGCTCCTGCTCGCGGCCCCGCCCGATCATGGGCGCGATCGGGGGGCGGGCCCGGCCCGGGCGGTCGGGCAGCACCTCCAGCAGCCGCCAGACGTTCTGCGGCTCGGCCGCGCCCTTGACCGTCAGCGGCCCGGCCGGCTCGGCCTTGACCGCGTCGGCGACCAGCCGGTAGGTCTCCTCGCCGAGCAGGATCTCCCCGGCCCCGGCCAGCTCCTCGAACCGCTTGGCCAGGTTGACGGGCGTGCCGGTGAGCTCCTCCTCCAGGGTGCCGGCGTCGCGCACCAGCACGTTGCCGGTGTTGATGCCGAGGCGCACGTGGAACTCGAGGCCGCGCTGCTCGCGCACCTCCTTGGCCAGCTCGTCCAGGGTGGTGCGGAGCTCGCCGGCCGCCCGCACGGCCCGCAGGGCGTCGTCCTCGTGCAGCTCGGGGACGCCGAAGGCGGCCATGAAGCCGTCGCCGTGGCGCTTGCCGACGCTGGCCCCCCGGTCGCCCAGGGCCGTGCGGACGGCCTGGCCGTAGCGGTCGAGCAGCCGCTGCATGGGCAGGGGGTCGAGCTCGCGCTCCAGGTCGGTCGACTTGACCACGTCGCAGAAGACGACGGTCACGATCCGGAACTCCTGGGTCGAGGTCCGGGCGCCGACCGCCCTGCCGCACTCGGGGCAGAACTTGGCCCGGTCGACCAGGCCGTTGCCGCAGTTCGGGCATGTCGCCATGTCCAGGAGTATATGGACCATCGGGCAGGGGAACCGTCCTGTTGGTGACAGTTCCAGCAAGCGGCACGATCGTCAGGAATTCAGGTACTCCAAATGGCGCCCGCTGGCTAGGCTGTGGCGTGGCGGAGACCCAGAGCGAGGAGTGGACGGTGGCGCCGGAGCGCAAGCGGAGTGCCCGGGACTACGAGCAGGCGCTGAAGCGCCAGGAACTGGCCGCCGGCCGGGCGCTGGTCCAGGCGCTGCCCGCCGAGGGGTCGCCGGGGACGCGGGAGCTGGCCGCGGCCAAGCGCGTGCTCACCCAGGCCCTGTTCGAGCTGCGGCGCCTCGGCCGCGACCTCGACGAGCAGATCGACGGCCTCCGTTCCCGGCAGCCGGGCCCGGCCCGGTCAGGTCAGGGCGCCCAGGGCCGCCCGGCCCCGGCGCGGGGTGCCGGGCCGGGGGAGCTGGACCGGTTCGAGTCGGTGCGCAACGCCGTCGAGGAGGTCGCCGAGCGCTGGGAAGGTCGCCGCGACCAGCTCGGCGCCGAGCTCGACCGCCGCCAGCCCCACCAGCGGCAAGGGCAGCGCCCGGCCGAACGGCAGGGCCAAGGCCGGGGGCAGGGGGGTCGCGCAGGTCAGCCGCAGACCCGGCAGGGCGGCGGGCAGCCGCGTGGCGGCAGGGACCGCGACCGCGGCGACGGTCGGGGTCGCGATGGGGCCAGGGGCCGTGAGGGGGTCAGGAACCGGGGGGGCGCTGCTCCCGCTCGGCCAGAACGACCTCGATCCCCCCGGTCACGTCGTTCACCAGGTTGAACAGCAGGGTCAGGAGCACGGTGACGATGCTCCACACGACCACGCCGAGCAGCCCGATGAACGCGTACCAGCGGAACACGGTGCCGGCGGGGAAGCCCACCTCGATGTTGAAGTTGAGCGCGAACTCGGTCACCGACTGGAACACGCCCATGTTGACCAGCACGAACCAGATGACCGCGAACACCAGCAGGCTGATCAGCATCAGGCAGAAGTAGAAGACGACCGAGAACTTCAGCACCGACCAGGGATCGAGCCGGCGCAGGACCAGCCGCGCCCGCCGGTCGACGGCCGGCGCCATGGCGGAGGCCGCCGGGCGCGGCGGCAAGGGCCGCGTCTGCACCTGCGGGTACTGGCTGGACATTGGCTACTCCTCGTCCTTGACGACCGGTGCCACGGCGACGACCCGGCCGCTGGTTCTTGCGAGCCGCATGATGCGCACACCTTGGGTCGCCCTGCCAGCCCGGCGGACCTCGTTGACCCTCGTCCGGATGATCTGCCCGGCATCGGTGATCAGGAAGATGTCGTCCTCGTCCTGCACCACGTGGGCGCCGGCGATGAAGCCGCGGGCCTCGGTCAGCTCGGCGGTCTTGACGCCCTGGATGCCCCGGCCCTTGCGCGTGTACTGCTCCAGCGGGGTGCGCTTGCCGTAGCCGGCGTCGGTGACCACCAGCAGGTCGGCGTTCGAGCGGACCACCTCCATGGCCAGCACCTGGTCCTCGCGTCGGAGCCGCATGGCGGTCACGCCGCTGGTCTGCCTTCCCATCGGGCGCACGTGGGACTCGCTGAAGCGAACGGCCATGCCCTTGCGCGAGACGAACAGGAGGTCGTCCTCGCCCGAGGTGAGCTTGACCCCGATGAGCTCATCGTCGCCTCGCAGGTTGATCGCGATCAGTCCAACTCTCGGCGAGTCGTACTCGTTGAGAGCGGTCTTCTTGACCATGCCGTTCTTGGTGCCTAGGACGAGGAACTTACCATCGTCGTAGTCGTCCAGGTCGAGCACTGCTGCGATCTTCTCATCCGGCTGGAATGTCGCTCCTGGGACGTTGGCCACATAGGTGCCGCGGGCGTTCTTGGCCGCCTCGGGCAGCTCGTGGACCTTCACCCGGTAGACCCGGCCCTTGTTGGTGAAGAACAGCACCCAGTGGTGGGTGTTGGTGAGGGCCAGGAACTGGACGATGTCGTCCTCTTTGAGGTTGGCCCCCCGCACGCCGCGGCCGCCCCGGTTCTGGGCCCGGTAGTCGCCCAGGGCGACCCGCTTCACGTAGCCGGTCCTGGTGACGGTGACCACCACCGGCTCGGCCGCGATCAGGTCCTCGATCGACAGCTCGCCCTCGTCGGGGCGGATCTCGGTCCGCCGGGGGTCGGCGAAGCGCCGCTTGATCTCGACCAGCTCGTCCTTGACGATGCCGCGCACCTTGGAGGGGTCGTCGAGGATCGCCTGGAGCTCGGCGATCCTGGCCTGGAGCTCGGCGTACTCCTCCTGGAGCTTGCGGCGCTCCAGGGCGGCCAGCCGGCGCAGCTGCATGTCCAGGATGGCCGTGGCCTGGATCTCCGACAGCGAGTACCGCTCCATCAGCTGGGTCCGGGCGACGTCGGCCGACTCGGCGTTGCGGATGAGGTTGATGACCTCGTCCAGGTGGTCGAGGGCGATCAGCAGGCCCTCGAGGATGTGGGCCCGCTCCTTGGCCTTGCGGAGCTCGTAGCGGGTCCGGCGGACGACGACGGTGACCTGGTGGGCGATGTAGTGCGACAGCATGTCGGCCAGGTTGAGCACCCGGGGCACGCCGTCGACCAGGGCCAGCATGATCACGCCGAAGCTGTCCTGGAGCTGGGTGTGCTTGTAGAGCTGGTTGAGCACGACCTGGGGGACGGCGTCGCGGCGGCACTCGATGACCAGCCGGGTGCCTTCCTTGTTGGTCTCGTTGGCGATGTCGACGATGCCGGTGAGGCGGCCCTCGCGGACCAGGTCGCGGATGCGGATGAGCAGGCGGTCACCGGAGACCTGGTAGGGGAGCTCGGTCACGACCAGGCGCTGGCCGCCGCGGTTGTTCTCCTCGATGCGGACCTTGGACCGGACCCGGATCGAGCCGCGCCCGGTCAGGAAGGCGTCGCGGATCCCGGCCGTGCCCATGATCGAGGCGCCGGTGGGGAAGTCGGGGCCCTTGACCCAGCGGAGCAGGTCCTCGCTGGTCAGCTGCGGGTTGTCGATCAGGGCGACGGTGGCGTCGATGACCTCGCCCAGGTTGTGGGGCGGGATCTTGGTCGCCATGCCGACGGCGATGCCCTCCGACCCGTTGGCCAGCAGGTTGGGGAACCGGGCGGGCAGGACCACCGGCTCCTGGCTCTCGTTGTCGTAGTTCGGCGTGAAGTCGACGGTGTCCTTGTCGATGTCGCGCAGCAGCTCCATGGCCAGGGCGTTCAGCCGGGCCTCGGTGTAGCGCATGGCCGCCGGCTCGTCCCCGTCGGCGGTGCCGAAGTTGCCCTGGCCGTCGATCAGGGGGTAGCGGGAGGCGAAGTCCTGCCCGAGGCGGACCATGGCGTCGTACACGGCGGTGTCGCTGTGGGGGTGGTACTTGCCCAGCACCGACCCGACGATGTACGCGGACTTGCGGCGCCCGTTCGGCGGCCGCACGCCCTCCTCGTTCGCGCCCCAGAGGATGCGCCGGTGCACCGGCTTGAGCCCGTCCCGGACGTCCGGCAGCGCCCGGGCCACGATCACGCTCATCGCGTAGTCGAGGAACGACCGCTGCATCTCCTCTTCGATCTCGATCGGCTCGATCCGTCGGGCGTCAGGCACGTTCGTTTTCCCCTTCTCCGGTGAAGCGTGGTGCGGACATCAGATGTCGAGGAACCTGACGTCCTTGGCGTTGCGCTGGATGAAGTTGCGGCGGTACTCGACGTTCTCGCCCATCAGGATGGTGAAGATCTCGTCGGCGATGGCCGCGTCCTCCAGCCCGACCTGGAGCAGGGTGCGCCGCTCCGGGTCCATGGTGGTGTCCCACAGCTCGTCGGCGTTCATCTCGCCCAGACCCTTGTAGCGCTGCGGCTTCACGTTCCGGCTCTTGGCCGGGTTGCGCTTGAACCACTGCTCACGCTCGGCCTCGGTGTAGGCGTAGAAGACGTCATCCTCGCCACGGCCGTACCTGATCTTGTAGAGCGGCGGCTGGGCGATGTAGACGAACCCCGACTCGACCAGTCCCCGCAGGAACCGGAACAGGAAGGTCAGCAGCAGGGTCCGGATGTGGGAGCCGTCCACGTCGGCGTCGGCCATGAGCACGATCTTGTTGTAGCGGGCCTTGGTGAGGTCGAAGTCCTCGCCGATGCCGGTGCCCATGGCGGTGATGATGGACTGGATCTCGACGTTCTTGAGCGCCTGGTCCAGCCGGGCCTTCTCGACGTTCAGGATCTTGCCCCGGATGGGCAGGATGGCCTGGAAGGTGCGGTTGCGGGCCTCCTTGGCCGAGCCGCCGGCCGAGTTCCCCTCGACGATGAACAGCTCCGCCTGGCGCGGGTCGCGCGAGGAGCAGTCGGCCAGCTTGCCGGGCAGCGACGACGACTCCAGCAGCGACTTGCGCCGGGTCAGCTCGCGGGCGTTGCGGGCCGCCATCCGGGCCCGGGCCGCCTGGATGCACTTGACCACGATCGCCTTGGCCTGGGGGCCGTGCTCCTCGAACCACTCGGCCAGGGCCACGTTGGTGGTCTGCTGGACGAACCCCTTGATGTCGGTGTTGCCGAGCTTGGTCTTGGTCTGGCCCTCGAACTGGGGCTCGCGCAGCTTCACCGAGACGATCGCGGTCAGGCCCTCGCGGACGTCGTCCCCGCTCAGGTTGGGGTCCTTCTCCTTGAGCAGGGCGCTGTTGCGCGCGTAGCGGTTGATCGTCGAGGTCAGGGCGGCCCGGAAGCCTTCCTCGTGGGTACCGCCCTCATGGGTGTTGATGGTGTTGGCAAAGGTCGAGACGGCGTCGTTGTAGCTCGAGTTCCACTGCATGGCGACCTCCACGAAATGGGAGTTCGCCTTGCCCTCGAAGTAGACGATCTGCGGGTGGACCGGCTCCTTGGAGGCGTTGATGTGGGCCACGAAGTCGCGGATGCCGCCGGCGTACTCGTAGACCTCCGACTTCCCCTCGTCCCGCTCGTCGACCAGGCTGATCCGCAGGCCGGCGTTCAGGAACGCCATCTCCCGCATCCGGTTGGAGAGCGTCTCGAAGCGGAGCTCGGTCTCCTCGAAGATGTCCGGGTCGGGCCAGAAGCTCACCGTGGAGCCGTGGCCCCTGGCCTTGCCGACCCGCTCCAGCGGAGCGGTGGGCAGCCCCCGCTCGTAGCTCTGGCGGTGGCGCCAGCCGTCGCGGACGACCTCGACCTCGAGCCGCTTGGAGAGGGCGTTGACCACCGACACGCCGACGCCGTGGAGGCCGCCGGAGACCGCGTAGGAGTCGCCGCCGAACTTGCCCCCGGCGTGCAGGGTGGTCATGACCACCTCGAGCGCCGGCCGGTGCTCGACCGGGTGCTCGTCGACCGGGATGCCGCGGCCGTCGTCGGTCACCCTGACCCCGCCGTCGGCGGTCAGGGTGATGTCGATCCTCGTGCAGTAGCCGGCCAGGGCCTCGTCGACGGCATTGTCGACCACCTCGGTGACGAGGTGGTGCAGGCCCCGCAGCCCGGTCGACCCGATGTACATCCCGGGCCGCTTGCGGACCGCCTCCAGCCCTTCGAGGACGGTGATCGATTCGGCGGTGTAGCTCGTGACCATTGAACTCCTCAGTCAGCCCCGAAACAGGCACGACGCGGGCAGGCACGCCGTCCGTGCGGAACCAGACGGTGCGCAGTCGCAGTGCGCAGGGAGGGGGAAGATCCCACCGACAAGTATAGCACGAAACTCCCGCTCCCATGCCTCGTTCGCGCAGGTCAGAGGCTACATCAGCCCCGCGACAGTGCCCGTTGGCCCGACGTGGCCAGGTTGGCCACGGGTCGCGGGAGCTGTGGAAACTTCCCGGTGCCTCCCGGGTCCCTCGGCTACCCTCCCGACCGGGGCTCCCGCCACCGCCGGAGGCCTCAGCGACCTGCCCTGCTAGGTCGCCGGCCGGGTCTCAGCGACCCGGCCCGGGTCACCACCGGGCCGCAGCAGCGTGGTCCCGGTCAGCGCCGGGGGCGACCCTCGTTGGTGCGGACCTGGATTCGGCGGACGAGGCCGGGGCCGCACTCGGCGCCGAGGCGGTCGAGGAGCTTGCCTTGGAGGTAGGTGAGCTGGGTCGCCCAGGCGGCGGAGTCGGCGAGGACCTGGAGGGTGCCGTCCTCCTCCAGGCGGCTCGGCTGGCAGTGGGCGGCCACCACGTCCCCGACCACCTCGGGCCAGCGGGCGACCACCCGCGCCGCGGCCAGCCGCCCGTCCCACCCGCGGGCCCGCAGCACGTCGGCCAGCTCGGCCCCGATCAGTCGTGGTTCCCGGCTCCGGCGCGTCATGGCCTCACTCTCTCATCTCCGGCCCACACCCGACCCCACCCTCGCGCCGCCCCGCCGGCCCGTCCCATCTGGGCCGGTTTGGGTCACGGACCCGCGCTGAGCTGCACCGATCCTGGTTCCACGTGAAACACGGCGGCGTTGAGCTCGCCCGGGAGCTCCTCGGGGACCGCCGCCGTGACGATCGTCTGCTCCGCGGCCAGGGCAGCCTCCGCGACCCGATCCCGTCGTTGCCGGTCGAGCTCGGCGAACACGTCGTCCATCAGCAGCACCGGCTCCTCGCCCTCCTCGGCCAGGAGCCGGTGCGACCCCAGGCGCAGGGCGAGGGCCAGCGACCATGCCTCGCCGTGGGACGCATGGGTTCGGGCGGGCAGGTCGCGCAGGGCGAGCGCCAGGTCGTCCCGGTGGGGGCCGGACAGGGTGATGCCCCGCTCGACCTCGCGAGACCGGTCGGCGACCAGCCGCTCGCGCAGCGCCTGGGCCAGCTTGGCCGGGTCGGGGTCGAGCCCGACGGTCCCGGCGACCGAGGAGACGTAGGCGATCTCGACCAGGTCGTCCCGGCCGGCCAGGCGCTGGTAGGCGAGCTCGACCCGAGGGGTGAGCGCCGCCACCAGCCGCAACCGCTCCGACCAGATCTCGGCCCCGGCCATGGCCAGCTTCTCGTCCCACACCTCCAGGGTGGCCAGGGCGCTGGCCGGCAGCCGCCCGGCGGCGCTCCGGAGCAGGGTGTTGCGCTGGCGGAGCACCCGGTCGTAGTCCTGCCGACTGCTGTGGTAGCGGGGCAGCCGCTGGGTGGCCAGGGTGTCGAGGAAGCGGCGCCGCTCCTCCGGGTCGCCTCGGACCAGCCCCAGGTCCTCGGGCGCGAACACCGTGGCCCGAACCACCCCGAGGAGGTCCCTGGCCCGTGGCACCGGCGCCCCGTTGACGCGGCCCCGGACCCCGCTGCCCGGCCGCAGCTCCACGTCGACCAGGAGCCGCCGCCCGGCCCGCTGGACGGCCGCCCGGATCACCGCCGACGCCGCCCCGGCCCGGATCAGGGCCGCGTCCTGCCCGACCCGGTGCGATCCCAGGGTGGCCAGGTAGCCGATCGCCTCCAGCAGGTTCGTCTTGCCGGCCCCGTTGGGCCCGACCAGCACCGACACCCCGGCCGGGAACTCCACCGCCGCCCCGTCGTGGTTCCGGAACTCGACGACCTCCAGCCGTTCCAGCCGCATGCCGGCGCCCTAGACCGGCAGCGCCGGCCAGGGCGAACCACAGGGCCCGGGACGGGTCATCCCGGCAGCCGGACCGGCATCAGCAGGTACATGAACCCGAGGGCGTCGTTGCCGTGGATGAGGGCCGGCTTGAGGCCGTCGCGGACCTCGATGACGGCCTCGTTGTCGTCCACCGCGGCGACCCCGTCGCTCAGGTAGACGGGGTTGAAGGCGATGGTCAGGCCCTCGCCCTCGTACTTGGCGTCCACCGAGGCGGCGCCCCGGCCGACGTCCTGGAGGCTGCCGTCGACCTGGAGGCGCTCGCGGTCGAAGGTCAGCCGCACCGGGTTGTTGTTCTGGCCATACGGTGTGACCTGCTTCAGCGCGTCCAGCAGGATCTGGCGGTCGATGGTGGCGACGCTCTCGTAGCCCGACGGGATCAGGCTGCGGAACTTGGGGAACTCGCCCTCGACCAGCCGCGAGGTCAGCCGGCGGCCGCCGCCGGCGAAGGTCACCTGGTGCGGCTCGATGCCGATCTCGACCGTGGCCTCGCCGGCCAGGGCCCGGGCCGCCTCGGTGAGCGCCCGCGCCGGGACCAGGGCGGTCATCGGCTCGTGCTGCCAGCTCCAGTCGAGGCTGCGCACGGCCAGGCGGTAGGAGTCGGTGGCGGCCAGGGTGAGGCGCTCCTGCTCGGCCTCGAACAGCACGGCGGTCAGGACCGGCCGGGCCTCGTCGTGGGAGGCGGCCCGCCCGACCTGGGCGGCGGCGCCGGCCAGGGCCTCGCCGGAGAGGGTGCCGACGTGCTCGAGCGACGGCTGGGTGAGGGTGGGGAAGTCCTCGGCGTCGAGCAGGCGCAGCTCGTGGGTGATCTGGCCGCGCCGGACCTCGAGGCCGCCGTCGGCCGCCTCGACCTCGACCAGGCCGGTGGGCAGGTTCCTGGCCACGTCGCCGAAGATGCGCCCGGGCACCACGACGCGGCCGTCGGCCTCGCCGCGGACCTCGATCACGGCCTCGCCGGTGTGCTCCAGGTCGGTCGAGGCCAGCCGCAGCCGGTTCCCCTCGAGCTCGACCAGGGTGCCGCCGAGCACGGGCAGGGTCGGTCTGGTCGAGACCGTCCGGCTGACCCAGGCCACCGCGTCGGCGAAGTTGTCGCGCTCAGTCGTGAACTTCAAGGCAGTCGACCTCCCGACCTTTCCCCAGGCTCTTGGTGTTGTTTGCTTGTAGATCTAGAGAACCTTGGAACAGCAATAGGCCCTGTGGGCATGTGGACGGACCGGTGATCCTCCAGCGTGCGGCCGCTGCGGCCGTCCCAGATGGGGTGGGGAGAACACCACCCGGCTGTCCCCAGGTGAGCCGCCGCCCCCGGGACACCGCCCTTCGTCCCCCGTCTGTCGACAGGTCGTCCCCAGCTCGTCCCCAGGCCATCGCGGCTCACGACCCCTGCTGCTGGGCGCGGACCCTGACCCGGTTGGTCAGCTCCTGGACCTGGTTGTAGATGCTGCGCCGCTCCCGCATCAGCCCGCGGATCTTCTGGGTGGCGTGCATGACCGTGGTGTGGTCGCGGCCGCCGAAGGCCTGCCCGATCTTGGGCAGCGACAGGTCGGTGAGCTCGCGGGTCAGGTACATGGCCATCTGCCTGGCCGTGACCAGCAGCCTCGAGCGGTTGGAGCCGGTCAGGTCCTCGATGGTGAGGCCGAAGTAGGTGGCCGTCTCGGCCATGATGATCGGCACCGAGACCTCGCGCCGGCCCTCGTCGGGGAACAGGTCCTTGAGCACGATCTCGGCCAGGGCCAGGTCGATCGGGCTGCCGTTGAGCGAGGAGAAGGCCGTCACCCGGATCAGCGCGCCCTCGAGCTCACGGATGTTGGACTGGACCTTGGAGGCGATGAAGGAGAGCACGTCGTCGGGCACGCTCAGGCCGTCGGCGACCGACTTCTTGCGCAGGATGGCGATCCGGGTCTCGAGGTCGGGCGGCTGGACGTCGGTGATCAGGCCCCACTCGAACCGGCTGCGGAGCCGGTCCTCCAGGGTCGCGATCTGCTTGGGCGGGCGGTCCGAGGAGATCACGATCTGCTTGTCGGCGTTGTGGAGCGCGTTGAAGGTGTGGAAGAACTCCTCCTGGGTGCGCTCCTTGCCTTCCAGGAACTGGATGTCGTCGATCAGCAGGACGTCGTTGTCCCGGTAGCGGCGCTGGAAGGCCCCGGTGCGGTCGTCGCGGATGGCGTTGATGAACTCGTTGGTGAACTGCTCGCTGGACACGTACCGGATGCGGGCCTGGGGGTAGAGGTTGCCCGTGTAGTGCCCGATGGCGTGCAGCAGGTGGGTCTTGCCCAGCCCGGCCCCGCCGTAGATGAACAGCGGGTTGTAGGACTTGGCCGGCGCCTCGGCCACGGCCACGGCGGCCGCGTGGGCGAAGCGGTTGGACGAGCCGATGACGAACCGCTCGAAGGTGTACTTGGGCGTCAGCTGGGGGCGCTCGGCGGCCGGCTTGGGCGCGGCCACCGGCCGCAGCTGCTCCTCGTCGCCGGTGTCCTCCAGCGGCCCGACGGTGACCCGGATGTCGAGCTGGCGGTTCGTCACCCGGCCGAGGGCCGCGACCACCGTCGGCGCGTAGCGCTGCTCGATCCATTCCTTGACGAACTCGTCCGGGACGGCCAGGACCAGCGTGTCTCCGGACACCGCCACCGGGCGGATCTGGGCCAGCCAGGCCTTGTGGGTCGACCCGGCGCCGTCGAGCGACTCGAGGCACGCCGTCCAGATCGCCGCCGCGTCGTCATGGAACCCTTCGACCACAGCCGCCTCATCCCTTTCCGGCAATCCGGGCCCTCCGGATGTCCACAGTGTGCGCCGACCGTGCGACACACCCTACGACCGTTGGACCCGCTGCAACCTACATATCCACACCCCCATCCACAGGTGTGGAGAACCTGAACCTGTGGACGCGGTGGCCCGACCGGGCCGGGTACCGGGAGAGACGGCAGACCCTCGACGTAGAGGGCAGATGGCCGTGACGGGGAAGCCGGGCCAGAACGTGTGGGCCGCCGACTGAAGGCGGGCCGGAGAATAGCATCGGCGGCGGCGGGCTCTCAAGGTCTCGTCTCAAGACCCAGCAGGGCTAACGAGTCGCGTTGACGTCGTTCGCGCAAGGCCCGTACCATCGTCTTTCGGCGCGTTCTCCGCGCCCTGTCTCTGCCTGCCCTCCGCCTCGACCGGGTTAGGAGCCGTCGTCGTGAAGCGTACATTCCAGCCAAACAATCGTAAGCGTGCCAAGACGCACGGCTTCCGGATCCGGATGCGCACGCGTGCCGGCCGCTCGATCATCGCCCGCCGCCGGGCCAAGGGCCGCGTCCGGCTCGGAGCCTGAGGAGCGCCGGTGACCCACCTCGCCGCGCTGGGAGCCGGAGGCCCTTCATGGCGGTGAACCGCCTGAGCTCGCCGTCGGCCTTCCGATCGGTGTTCTCGACCGGTCGCTCCTATGCGCAGGGCGCGGTTGTGCTGTACGTCGCGAAGCGGACAACGGGCAGCGGGCCGGCCAGGGCCGGGCTGGTGGTGAGCCGGAAGGTGGGAGGCGCCGTCGCCCGCAACCGGGCCAAGCGCCTGCTCCGGGAGGCGCTGCGGCTGGAGGGCAAGGAGCTGCCGGAGGGCCTCGACCTGGTCGTCGTCGCCCGGCCGAGCGTCGCCGGTGCCTCCTACGGGCAGATCGCCGGCGACATCCGGGATCTGCTGAACGCGGCCGGCCTGCGCGGAGGCGACGGCGGTTGAGCGAGCGACCGGCCAGGACACCAGCCCCGAGCGGGGCGGCCGCCGTGCTGATGGCGCTCATCGGGGCGTACCAGCGCTTCATCAGCCCGTTCCTGGGGAGCCGCTGCCGGTTCCACCCGTCGTGCTCGGTCTACGCCAAGACGGCGATCGAGACGCACGGAGCCCTTCGTGGCTCCTGGCTGGCGCTGCGCCGTCTCGTGAAGTGCCAGCCGTTCCATCCGGGGGGCTTCGACTACGTTCCTCCCGCGACCGGTCGCGTGAAGCCGGGCCGCAAGGGGTACGGTGAGGTGGTGAGCGCCGGCCAGGTCGGCCCGCCCAAGAGAGGCTCCTCGTGATCGAACTGTTCAACAGCTTCCGTGATGCGCTCTACCACGTCCTGACGTTCTTCCAGGAGATGGTCGAGCCCCTTATGGGGAGCCAGAGCTACTGGTTCGCGATCGTCATGCTGACGGTGGCCGTGCGGATCCTGCTCATCCCGCTCACCGTCAAGCAGGTCAAGTCGACCAGGGTCATGCAGGAGCTCGCCCCCGAGATCAAGAAGCTCCAGGCGAAGCACAAGAACGACAAGACGAAGCTGAACGAAGAGATGATGGCGCTCTACAAGGAGCGCGGCTTCAACCCCATGGCCGGCTGCTGGCCGCTGCTCGCCCAGATGCCGTTCTTCTTCGCTCTCTACCAGGTCATCTACGCCAAGGAGATCGCCGGCGGGCCCAACGTCCTGATCGGCAAGACCTTCTTCGGCGTGCCCCTGCAGCAGCACTGGCTGCAGCTGGACGGCTGGGACAAGATCTTCTCGGCGGCGGGCCTCACGATCCTGGCCCTGACCACCGCGATGTCGCTGACCACCTACATCTCCCAGCGCCAGCTGATGAACAAGCAGACGGCGCAGGTGAACCCCCAGCAGCAGATGATCTTGAAGATCATGCCGCTGATGTTCTTCGTGTTCGCGGTCAACGTGCCCCTGGCGGTCATCATCTACTGGGTCACCACCAACTTCTGGAGCGTCGGCCAGCAGTACATCCTGCTCCGCAACGCTCCGGTGCCGGCCGGCGAGGTGCAGGCCGCGGCCGCCGGGGCCCCCGCCCTGGTGGAGACCGGCGAGGACCGCAAGGGCCTCGGCGCGTTGAGCATGTTCCGCGGCTCCTCGCAGTCGCGGGCGACAGAAGAGCGTTCCCCGGCCACCAACAAGAACGGCAACCGCAACGCCAAGGCCGGGAACGGCAAACCATCCCCCAAGCAAGGTCGACCACCGGCCAAGGGAACCCAGGCGAAGCAAGGGCAGGGCCAAGGGCAGAGTGGCCGGCAGGGCACCAGCGGCAACCGGAGGTCGGGCAGCCGCTCGTCCGGAAAGGGCAAGTCGAGTGGCCCACGCCGAGGCAAGCGCTAAGACGGTCGACGCGGCGGTCACCGCCGCGGCCGCCCAGCTCGGTCTCCGTTCCGACCAGGTCGACATCGAGGTCCTCGAAGACCCCGTTCCCTCGACCTTCGGCTACATCGGCACCCCCGCCCGAGTCCGGGTCACCCCCCGCTCTGGGTCCGCTCCCGACACCCCAGGCACCCTCTCAGCCACGGCTCCACCGGCTGGAGTGGGTCCCGCCGGCGTTGGGACCGCCGATGTGGGACCCGCTGGCGCCACCAGTTCGGAGGCCGACGCCTCCACCCCCACAGCAGACGCGAGTGGTCAGGCAGCCTCCGGCCCAGCCGCTACTGCAATCGCCAACCAGGCCGCCGATGCTCGTGGCGCCTCGAGTTCACCGCAGCCTGAATCAGCGCAGGCCGCAACCTCAGCTCCGTCCTCGGCCCCGGCCCCGGCCGATATCCCGACTCCAGGCGACGCCTCGGCCCCGGCCGATGCCCCGGTCCCGGGCGATGTCCCGACTCCAGCCACGGAATCACTTGATCCCGCGACCTCGCCTCCGAGCTCGCTCCGCGACCCCGCGGCCACGACCCCGGCCGGCGCCCCGACCTCGGCCTCCGACTCCCCCCCGCACTCCGACGCGGCTTCGGTCCCGGCCTCCCCCTCCGGTTCCGCCTCCGCCCTGACCTCCCACCCCGCCCCGGCCCTGGACCCCGATCCTGCATCGGGTGCCGCTCCAACCGTAACGCAAGGAGTGAATGACTCGAACCTAACGAGTCCCTCGAGTATCTCGGACCCCTCTGCCCCGAGCGTGGCTGGAGTTGGCACCGGGTCGGGCACGGGTTCAGGGGGAGAGGCTTCGGCGGGCTTCGGTGTGGGCTCGGGAGCGGGATCTGTGGGTGCGAATTCGGTTGTGGACCCGGGTGTGGGTACGGTCGCGAGCGACGAGCCCACGCCGTCGATCGGTACGCCAGAGGCCGCCACCGTCGCTGCATCCCCCACCGCGCAGCCATCCTCGACGACCGCGCCCAGTGGCAATGGCGATCGGGCCTCGGACGTGGAGGCGGCCAGGGGAACCTCGCCGCTCTCCACACCGGCCGCTGCCTCGCCAGCTCCTGGCTCGGAATCGCCAAGCACGACCAGGCCTCCACGTCGCACGTACCGCGACGAACCAATCGAACCAGAGATGGTCGAGGCTGACACCGAGCGGGCCGGCGACTTCCTCGAGGGACTTCTGGACGCCCTGGACGTCGACGGTGACATCACCACCTGGGTGGATGAGGTGGGCGGCCACATCGACCTCGAGGGATCCGATCTGGACGTACTCGTCGGCTCCAATGGGGAGACGCTCGACGCCCTCCAGGAATTGACCCGTCTCGCCGTCCTCCGTCAGTCAAAGCGGCGGGTTCGGTTGCTCCTCGACATCAACGGCTTCCGTGCCCGGCAACGCGAGCGACTGGTCACCATCGTGAAGGCGACTGCCGAACAGGTGATCCGCACCCGTGAGGACCATGAGTTCCAGCCCATGAGCCCGGCCGAGCGGAAGATCGTCCACGACGCCGTCGCCGCGATCGACGGCGCCCGGACCGAGAGCTTGGGCGAAGACCCTCACCGGCGCGTGGTCATCCGGCCCACCTAACGTTTCACGTGAAACATTGGCGCGACGGCGACCATTCGCCTTGGCGTCCGACGCTCGCCACACACGACGTGGAGCTCTTGGAGCGGGCCTATGCCGAGGCTGTCCAACTCGGCTTCCTGGGACCGCGGGAGCAGGAACGGCTCTGGGAGCGCCATCTCGATGATGCCTTCGGCCTGGCGTCGATCCGACGACCCGAGCCAGGGGAGCGCTGGGCCGACCTCGGATCGGGCGCTGGACTACCCGGCCTCCCTCTGGCCGTAGCGCATCCAGCCACCTCGTTCACCATGATCGATGCGCAGCGTCGTCGGTTGGACTGGATCGAGGCGACCGCCGGCAAGTTGCGCCTCACCAACGTCTCGGTCGTCCATGCAAGACTTGAGGACTACGGCCAGGGCCCTGCCCGGGAGTCCTTCGAGGTGGCAACGGCAAGAGCGCTCGGGTCGCTCCCCGTGGTCGCTGAGCTCGGCCTTCCGTTGCTGACTATCGGGGGACAGCTGCTCGTCCCACGAGGGCGACCAGAGCCCGATGAGCTCGAGCAAGCCACTTTTGCCTGCGAACAGCTCGGCGCGCGCCTCGACAACGTTGTCCCCAACCCGAGTTCGCCGATTGACCGGGTCGGTTTCGTCGTTATCATGGCAAAGATCGCTGCGACCTCCCCCCGCTTCCCCCGGCGATCGGGCATGCCGGCGCGAACTCCGCTCGGCCAGCAGCGCGATCAGAAGCGCTAGCTGACACCAAGCGCCGATCGGAGTGCCGTCAGGATGGTGTTGTAGGTTGCTGCGGGATCGAGGAAACGAGCAGGGACGGTATCCGGTCGTTGACCGGCACCGTCTTGGCTTTCGGCATTCTGTGGTCGGAGTGGCGGTAGGCCGAACGTACGGTCCGGGGTCGGGTTGGCGGCATCAGGAGCCAGTTCGAGCGTCGGGCGTGCTCGACCAGCGCTCCCGGGTCCCACGCGCCGCCTCGTAGTTGTTGGGAAGGGAGGCGGGAGCCATCAGTCGGCGACCCGATGAGGCACCGCAGGTCCAAGAGGAACACACGGGCGGATTCCTGAGCAGGCTGCTAGCCGCACTGGGGCTACGCCGGCGACGGAGAACCGAGGACCACGCAGGAGCAGGCGTACGCGAGCAGGGTAAATCGGTGCGGTCGGCATCGCCGTCGACGGGCACCGCCGGGGGGGCCGGCATCGCGGAAGCGTCACCCGCAGGCGAGAGGAGCGGGCGCGATGCCGTCATTGGATCAGTACAGGACGGTGAAACGCCGACGGTGAATCAGTCTCGGGAGTGGCCGTTTCGCGATACCGCACTCGGGCAGGACCCAGCCGAATCTCGACACGATCCAATCTGGGGAGCCGACCCACCGGACGCCGTCCGGTGGCACATGGACATGACCCCCGACCAGGTGCCCGTCACCTCCAGGTCGCCAACCACGAACAGGGACGTGGCACGTCAGGAGTCGGTCGACGCCGCGGGCGTACAGCAGGTCGAACGGCCGTCGGCAGAACAGGTATCGGTCGAGCAGGTTCAAGTGGACCAGGGTGACCATGCCGCAGGACCTGATCGGAAAGCCGGGGTGGCCGGTCCGGGCGACCAGGCTCTCGAGGAGGCACCCGCGCAGGCTTACGATCGAGCTGAGGGTCTCGTCGTTGAGCAGCCCACTTCAGGGGGCGGGAGCGCCGAAACCGGCGTCGGTTGGTTCTCGACAGAGCCCGGCACCAGCCAGCACAGCGAGATGCTCTCCGAAGAACTGAGTGCCGAACGCCCGAGCGACGAGCCGGTTGGGTCCTCTGGACCTGAGGGTTCACCAAGCGGGGGGACACCGCATCTTGGGATCGGGCTCACACCGGTTCGAGAGGAGCATCGAGGTCCAGAGCTGATCGAGAACGGGATGGTCCACGTCGACCCCGATCCCGAGATCGGCTCTCCCCCTCGCCCGGCCGGATGGGCCCAACACCCGATGAGCCAGACCGAGTCGGAGGAGCCTGGTCGTTCGCGAGTGGAGGGTCGGCCTGCGGCGGTCGCTCCAGGGCCTTCCCAGGTACGCGACAGTTCCAGCTCATCGGATCCCATCGCCGGCGGGACGGCTGGACCGGCTGGACCGGCAACGTCGAGTGTCGAGACGGACGCCCGGATCGCACCTGACGGCTCAGGATCCGTCGCCGGTAGGGACGAGAGCGATGCCGACGCGGTTGATCGGGATCGGGACCAGGGGATCGCTACCGCCCCCGATCCGAACACAACCGCCAAGTTCGAGGAAGGGTCAGACGGCACCTCGGCTGGGACCGAGGCCGCCGGGACCGAGCCCTCCGCAAGGATCGAAGGCTCCGCAGCAACCAAGGGCCTCGCAGAGGCCGGGGTCCCCACGACAGGGACACAGGCCTCCGGTGCTCCCTCGAACGCCATCGGCGATCCGGGAACCCATGCTCCCCGGCCGGAGGTGGACGCCTCGCCGGCGAGCCCTCTGGCTCCGCTCTCGCCTTCTCCTGCATCCGGCGGCGACCAAGCCGCGACCGTCGACGCAAGCACCAACGACGGGTCCATCGGCAGCGGCTCACTCGAGAGACCTCCGGCCAGCCCAGAGAATGCTCCGGAAGGCACCAGGCTCGTCGATGCGGTCGGTCCCAGTGATGCGGTCGAAAGCCCGCTTTCCCCAGGCGGCGAGCAGGTCCCCTGGAACGAACCAGCGCTACCGATGGCTTGGCCGTTGGGGCTGGAGCCATCAGACCGCGCCGAGCGACGTGAGCCGACCGACGAGGGATCACCCGACGAGCTCCCACCCCAGCCCGATCCAACTTGGCCGCGCCTCTTCAGTCGGACCGCTGAGGGTCAGGACACTGGTGGGGCGGCGGAGTCGAATGACCCGGAACCCATCATCGAGTCCGCTGGCGAGGGCACAGCGTCGGAGTCTCTACTGGAGTCGAGCCAGCGTGTTCCTTCACCGACCTCCGTATGGGCTGTCGGGAGCGAATCGGCTGCGGGTCACGCGGCTCCGTCCGTTGGGGAGGAAGGGGCAGTCCCAGGACAGGAGCATCCAGAGCCGTCCGGTGTCGCTCCATCGAGATCTAATGACGCGAGCAACGCCCCATCGAAGGAGGT
>CALGFH010000159.1 GCA_937881255.1 uncultured Actinomycetes bacterium | reverse complement strand
GTCATGACCCTCGGCAACCACGACGACCACCTGCACGTCCGCATCCGCCCCGGTCGACGCCGATGAGCATTTCGGCTGCCGCCCGGGCCGCCGCCCTGGCCCTGGCCGTGGTCCTGGCCGGCTGCGGCGCCCGAGGTGCGGTGGCGCCCCAGGCGGCCACCTCGGTGCCCTCCACCACCCTCTTGGACCGGCCAGCCGGGCCAGTCCACTCCGGGTTCGTGGCCTTCGGCGACTTCGGCGGCGGTCCTGCCCAGGAGGCGGTGGCCGACGCCATGGAGCGCTGGACGATCAGGCACCGGGTGGACGCCCTGGTGACCACCGGCGACAACGTCTACGAACGGGGCGAGCCGGAGCGGTTCGCCGCCCAGCTGGACCGGCCCTACGCGGAGCTGCGGCGCTCGCGGCCGATGTGGGTGTCGCTCGGCAACCACGACGTCGCCGCCGGCCACGGCGACGAACAGCTCCGCCACCTCGGCCTGCCCGACCACCCGTACGCCAAGACCTTGCCCGGGGTGCAGCTGCTGCTGCTGGACAGCAACCGGGTCGATCAGGCCCAGGCGGACTGGCTGGAGCGGCAGCTGGCCGGTCCGGGCCCGCGCCTGCGGGTGGTCGTGTTCCACCATCCAGCCTGGTCGTGCAGCCGTCACGACTCGACCGAGGAGGTCACCAGGCACTGGGGCCCGGTGTTGGAGCGCCACCGGGTGGCGCTGGTCCTCAACGGTCACGACCACAACTACCAGCGGTTCACCTCTCCGGAGGGGGTCACCTACGTGGTCACCGGGGGCGGTGGCAAGCCGCTGTACCCGGTGGACGACGACTGCCCGGCCGGCACGCCGGCGCAGGTCGCCGAGGCCCGCCGCCACCACTTCACCGCTGTCGAGGTCCGCGACGGCTCGCTGGCCGTGACCGTGGTCGCCGACGACGACACCGTCCTGGACCGGACGGTCATCCGCCGGTGATGTCGACCTCGAACCAGATCGTCCGCCCGGACGAGCTCTCGCGCACCCCCCAGCGGCTGGCCAGGGCGCGGACCAGCTCCAGGCCACGGCCGCCGGCCGAGCGGACGGCGTGGATGCGCCGCCGCAGCCGCGCCGGCCCGCCGTCGTCGGACACCTCGACCCGGAGCCGGCGGCCGACCACGGCGTAGCCGACCTCGAGGGTGCCGGCGCCCCTGGCCGGGGCCGACTGGTCCAGCGAGCTGGTCACGGTCTCCGAGACCAGCAGCTGCGCGGTCTCCCAGGCGTCGGAGCCCCGGGTCAGGCCGCCCCGGACGAACCGCCGGGCGGCGGCGACCTCCTCGGGACGGCGGGCGAAACGTCTGCGGGTCAAAGCTGCCTTGGTCATGTCCGTTCGCACGGCTCTCCTCGGCATGTCGACGGCAGGGTGGGGGGACCGTCTCGTCCGCTTCCTCCCCAGCCTGGCGGGAAGCAAACCTTCCCTGGTCAGCCCAGCAGCCCACCGACGCCGGTCAGAAACGCCCGCAGCTCGCCGACCAGCCGGGGCCCGGCGTGCAGGTCGTGGTCGTTGTGGTCGGCGCCGTCCAGCACGACCAGCCGCTTGGGCTCCGGCGCGGCCGCGAACAGCCGCCGGCTGTGGCTCGCCGGGACGATCCGGTCGCGGCTCCCGGCCACCACCAGCAACGGCGCCGTCAGCCGCCCGACCAGGGCCGCCGAGTCGTACCGGTCGCGCAGCAGCAGCGACACCGGCAGGAACGGGTAGTGCCGCCGCCCGACCTCGGCCAGGGACGCGAACGGCGACCGCAGCACCAGCGCGGCCGGCGGCCGCTCGACGGCGAGCCGCAGGGCCACCGCCGCCCCCAGTGACTCGCCCAGGTACGCCACCCGCCCCGGGTCGACCTCCGGCCGCCCGGCCAGATACGCCAGCGCCGCCCGGGCGTCGTCCGCCAGCCCCTCCTCGCTCGGGCTCCCCGGGTTCCCTCCGTACCCGCGGTAGTCGAACAGCAGCACCGCCAGCCCCATCCGGGAGAGCGCCGCGGCCAGCGCCGCCCGCATCGACCGGTCGCCGCCGTTCCCGTTGCACACCAGCACCGCCGGCCCCGGGTTCAGGTGCGCCTCACCCTCACCTACCTTCGGGTGCGCCTCACCCTCACCCACCTGCGGCGGGGCCCCTTCTGGGAGGGTAACCGACCGGGGACGAGGGGGCGCGGGGCTGTCCACAGCCCCCGGGACGAACCAGCCCTGGAGCCGGAGGCCGTCGGCGGTCTCGAAGCTGACGTCCTCGGCCCCGGGGAGGACCGATGCGGCCGGGGGGACCGGGCCCGGGGAGGGAAGGTAGATCAGGCGGCGCTGGAACGCCCAGAGCAGCCCGAGGGAGGCCGCCAGGACGGCGGCGACGACCAGCAGGATGACCCCGGCTCGCATCCCTGAGCCGTACCATGATCCCGCTCGGGCGACCAGGGCTGCACCACATCTGCACCACCGGCGGGAGGAGCGAGCATGGAGGTCGGGGTCGGGCTGCCCACCACCACGCCGGGTGCCG
Organism: uncultured Actinomycetes bacterium; assembly: GCA_937881255.1. Classification (GTDB taxonomy): domain Bacteria; phylum Actinomycetota; class CALGFH01; order CALGFH01; family CALGFH01; genus CALGFH01. Next base: position 29,239 of record CALGFH010000159.1, on the reverse strand, counting down.
ACGGGCCCGGGGTGCTGGAGTGGGCCAGGCGGGCCGACGCGGGGCCGTTCGCCAGCCTGGGGGTGCTGGACCGGATGGTCTATCCCAGCGTCGAGCCGTTCGCGGCGCTGGCGGCGGCCGCCGCCGTCACCACCCGGGCCCGGCTGGTGACCATGGTGGTGATCGGGCCGCTGCGCAACACCGTGCTCCTGGCCAAGCAGGCCGCCTCCCTCGACCTGCTGTCGGCCGGCCGGCTCACCCTGGGGCTGGCCATCGGGGCCAGGGCCGACGACTACCAGGCCCTCGGGGTCGAGCAGGGCGGCCGGGGGCGGCGCCTGGGCGAGCAGCTGGCCGAGCTGCGCTCGATCTGGGAGAAGGGCGAGGTCGGCCCCGAGCCGGTCCAGCCGGGCGGGCCGCCGCTGCTGGCCGGTGGGCTGTCGGGGGCGGCGTTCGCGCGGATGGCCCGCGGCGCCGACGGCTACGTCCACGGCGGCGGCCCACCGCGGGCCTTCGCCAGCGCCGCCGCCAAGGCGTGGGCGGCCTGGCGGGACCTGGAGCGGCCGGGCCGGCCCCAGCTCTGGGGCCAGGGCTACTTCGCCCTCGGCGACGCCGACGCCGGCGGCGCCTACCTGCGCGACTACTACGCCTTCACCGGCCCGTTCGCCGAGAAGGTCGCCGCCGGCAACCTGACCAGCGGCCGCGCCGTCAAGGACTTCGTCCGCGGGTACGAGGATGCCGGATGTGACCACCTGGTCCTGCTGCCCACCGTCCCCGACCCGGCCCAGCTCGACCGCCTGGCCGACGTGCTGGGCTGAAGGGGACCGGATGCGCATCGGGGTCCTCGGCGGCGGGCCGGCCGGCCTGTACTTCGCCCTGCTGGCCAAGCGGGCCGACCCCGCCCACGAGCTCACCGTGGTCGAGCGCAACGCCCCCGACGCCACCTTCGGGTGGGGGGTGGTGTTCTCGGAGGAGACGCTGGGGGCGCTGCGCGACGCCGACTATCCCAGCTACGTGGAGATCACCGACACCTTCGCCCGCTGGAGCGCCATCGACGTGGTCTACGGCGGGCGGACCGTCCGCTCCGGCGGGCACGTGTTCTCGGCCATCGCCCGCAAGCGGCTGCTGGAGATCCTCCAGCACCGCTGCCGCGAGGTCGGGGTCGAACTGGCCTTCCGGCGCGAGGCACCGGACCTGGACCTGTTCGCCGACCGCGACCTGGTGGTCGCCGCCGACGGGGTCAACTCGACCGCCAGGCGGCTGCTGGCCGAGCACCTGCGCCCGACCCTGGACGTGCACCGGTCGAAGTTCATCTGGTTCGGCACCGACCTGCCCCTCGACGCCTTCACCTTCATCTTCCGCGGCACCGAGCACGGCATGTTCCAGGTCCACGCCTACCCCTTCGACGCCGACACCAGCACCTTCATCGTCGAGTGCACCGAGGCCACCTGGCGGGCGGCCGGGCTCGACCAGGCCGGCGAGTCCGAGAGCATCGGGTTCTGCCAGGACCTGTTCGCCCCCGAGCTGGGCGGGCACAAGCTGCTCTCCAACCGGTCGCTGTGGATCAGCTTCGTCACCGTCCGCTGCCAGAGCTGGCACCACGGCAACGTCGTCCTGCTCGGCGACGCCGCCCACACCGCCCACTTCACCATCGGGTCGGGCACCAAGCTGGCCATGGAGGACGCGGTCGCCCTCGGCCAGGCCCTGCAGCGCCACCCGACCGCCCTGGAGGCGGCCCTCACCGACTACGAGCTGGAGCGCCAGCCGGTGGTCGAGCGCTTCCAGGAGGCGGCCCGCGACAGCGCCAGCTGGTTCGAGAACGTCCGCCGCTACGACGGCTTCGACCCGGTCCAGTTCGCCTGCAACCTGCTGACCCGCTCCGGGCGCATCGGCCACCTGGAGCTGACCCGGCGCGACCCCGGCTTCGCGGCCACCGTCGACCGGCGCTTCGCCGGCCGGCCGGGGACGCTGCTGGCCCCGCCGCCGCTGTTCGCGCCGCTCGGCCAGCGGGCGGTGACGCTGGCCAACCGGGTCGCCCTGGCCGTCGGCGGGGAGGACGACGCCAGCGACGGCCGGCTGCCCGGCGCGGCCGGCCGGCGGCTGACCGACGCGGCCGCCGCCGGGGCCGGGGTGGTGGTCAGCGAGCTGGTCGCGGTCGCCCCCGACGGCCGCATCACCCCGGGCACGCCCGGGCTGTGGGCCGACGACCAGGCCGGGCCGTGGGCGGCGCTGGCCGCCGAGCTGGCCGGGCGCGGGTCGGCGCTGGCCCTGCGGGTCGGCCACGCCGGGCGCCGCGGGGCCACCCGCCCCCGCCGCTCCGGGGTCGACCGGCCCCTGCCCGACGGCGGCTGGCCGCTGCTGGCCGCCTCGGCCGTCCCGTACACGCCGGCCAGCCCCGTGCCCAGGGCGATGGACGCCGGCGACCTGGAGCGGGTCACGGGCGCGTTCGCCGACGCCGCCCGGCGGGCCGCCGGGGCCGGGGTCCAGGTGCTGCTGCTCGACCTGGCCCACGGCTACCTGCTCGGCGGGTTCCTGTCCCCGCTGGCCAACCGGCGGAGCGACGAGCTCGGCGGGTCGCCCGGGGGCCGGCTGGCGTTCCCCCTCCGGGTGGTCGAGGCCGTCCGGGCCGAGTGGCCGGCCGACCGGCCCCTGTGGGCCGCCCTGACCGTCACCGACTGGGCCCCGGGCGGCCTCGAGCCGGAGGAGGCGGTGGCCGCCGCCCGGGCCGTGGCCGCCGCCGGCTGCGACCTCATCCAGGTGACCGCCGGCCAGACCACCGCCCTCACCCGCCCCGACTACGGCCGCCTCCACCTGGTCGGCTGGAGCGACCTGGTCCGCAACCAGGCCGGCGTCCCGACCATGGTCGGCGGCGGCCTGACCACCGCCGACGAGGTCAACACCGTCCTGGCCGCCGGCCGGGCCGACCTGTGCCTGCTCGACCCCCGGACCTACGCCGGCGCCGCCTGGTAGTGTCGCAGGCGTACCGCACCGGTAGCGGCCTCCTGCCCCTCGCGCCCAACGGCGCTGTCGTCGTGGAGGTTCGCCATGTCCGAGGTCCAGGTGCGCCCGTTCCGCCGGGCCGACCGCGAGCAGCTCACCGCCCTGGTCAACGCCCACGTCCAGGCCGTCGTGCCCGGCGTCTCGGTGTCGGTCAACACCGTGATGAGCCAGCTGGAGCGCGACCCCGGGGAGTTCATCGTCGACCCCTGGGTGGCCGAGCGGGCCACCCTGGTGGCCTCCCAGCGCCGCCGGGTGGTGGCCGCCGCCCACCTGCTCCGCTACGGCGAGGGCGACGACGTCGGCGAGGCCTACCGCGGCACCGCCGAGATCAACTGGCTGCTGTTCTGGCCGCAGGCCAACCACTGGCCCGACTCGGAGAAGGCGGCCGGCTCCCTGATGGGCGCCTGCCTGGCCCAGCTGCGGTCCTGGGGGGCTGGGCACTGGCACGCCGACGGCGCCCTCCCGGCCCCCGGCGTGTACGGCGTGCCCCGGCAGTGGCCGCATGTGCGGGAGCTGTACGAGCGCAGCGGGTTCGTCCACGACGGCCTGGTCGAGATCATCCTGCTGGCCAGGGTCGACGAGCTGCCCCAGCCGTCCCGGCCGCCGCTGGACGGGCTCCGGCTGGAACGGTCGGTCGGGGAGGCCGGCACCCGGCTGGCCGGCTTCGCCGGCGACGAGCTGGTCGGCTTCATCGAGGTCGACACCAACCTGGCCGAGGGCGGCCGCCTGGCCCACCTCGGCGGCTGGGCCGACATCGGCAACCTCCACGTGGCCGAGCCCCACCGCCGCCGCGGCGTCGCCACCTGGCTGGTCGGCCAGGCCGCCGACTGGCTCCGCCTGGCCCGGGTGGAGCGCCTGCTCGAGTACGCCTGGCCCGAGGAGCACGACCTCCTGGCCCTGCTCCACCGCCTCGGCTTCCGCGAGCTCACCCACACCGCCCGCGGCTGGCACCACCAGAGCAAGATCAGCCCGCCCGGGTCACCATCCCGACCGGCGTGACCGCCCGGGCCCTGGCCCGACCCAGCCGCCTAGCCCTCCTCGACGTCCTCGCGGATGGCGCGGTCCTCGGGGGCGCTGGGGCCGCGGTCGGTGCCGGCCATCTTCTGGGTGCCGCCGGAGGCGTCGCGGGCCGGGTCGGCCGGGGCGGTGTCGGCGCCGATGGCCCCGGTCTCGGTGGCCGGGACGCCGCCAAGGCCGCCGCCCTCGGTGGCCGGCTCGCCGACCGCCCCCGGGCCCTTGGCCGTGCCCGGGACCTGCTCGACCATGTCCTCGCCCCAACCGCCGGTCTCGGCGGAGGCCGGCTCGGCCTCGGGGTCGCCGCCGGGGGTGGCGGCGTTCGGGTCGAGCGACGGCAGCTGGCCGCCGTCGGCGGCGTGCTGGAGGTCGGCGGCGGCCAGGTCGGGGGCGGCCACGCCGTCCCTGGCCGCCCGGTCCTCCTCGTCCAGCAGGTCGTCGGGGTCGCCGCCGCCCTCCTCCCACTCCGACAGGGCGAGGCGGTCGCTGGCCGGCACCCCGCCGCGCTGCTCGGTGGCGGTGGGGGCGAGCTGGGGCACGTCCGGCGGGCTCCAGGGCTCGTTCTCGTCCAGCGCCTCGGCCATGTCCTCGGTCGGGGCGGCGTCCGGGCCGGACAGCATGTCGGTCGAGCCGATCAGCACCTCGTCCCCGGCCGGGGAGGCCGGCTCGGTGTCCATCGGGTCGTCGTCGAAGCCCTCGCGCAGGCCCCGGTCGACCTGGAGCTCGTTGACCACCGAGCTGGCGTACTCCTCGGCCAGCTGGGCGGCCACGGTCGCCTCCTCCGGCGAGGCCACGGCCCCGAGCAGGACCACGTCGTCGTCACGGGTCGCGACCTCGATCCGCTCGTCCCCGACCCGGGTCGACACCCGCAGGCGCTCGCGGATCTGCTCCAGCACGTCAAGGTCAACGGCCATCGGGTCGGGTACCTCCTGGTCAAGTCGGTCGTCGGGGTCGTTGAGTCGGTCGTCGGGGTGGGTCGTCGGGGACCGCCGTGCCGGCCCGGGCACACCTACCCAAGGGACGCCCCCGGGAATCAGCCGGGGCGCTCGCGCTCCAGGCGCGACTCCTCCACGTCCAGGTCGTGGTCGAGGCGGCGGGCCACGTCGGCCGTGACCGCGCCCCGCTCGCGCAGCCGGCGCAGCTCCTCCCGCTGGGCCCCGAGCACGTCGTGGACCAGCTCGGCGAAGGCCCGCGACCCGTCCGGCTGGCCGTCCTCGCCCTGCTGGTCGAGGTGGGCCAGCCGGGCCCGGTAGCGCTCGCGGAGCCGCTCGACCAGCTCGGCCGGGACCCTGTCGGCCTCCGGGTCGACCGCGTCCAGCCGGTCCAGGGCGACCTCGGACAGCCGGGCCAGGGCCCGCCGGCTGTCCCCGGCCGGGCCCTCGTCGTCGGCCCCCACCCCGAGCCAGCGGATCACCAGCGGCAGGGTCAGGCCCTGGCCGACCAGGGAGACCACGATCACCGTGAAGGAAAGGAACACCACCAGGTTGCGCTCCGGGAACGGCCCACCCCCGTCGACCTCGGTCGGGATGGCCAGGGCGAGGGCCAGGGTCACGACCCCGCGCATGCCCGCCCAGCCGATCACCGTGATCGCCGGCAGGCCGGGGAACGGGTCCCGCTCGCGCACCCGCGCCGACAGCCGCGGCAGCCAGCTGGCCGGGTACACCCAGGCCAGCCGGACCACCACCACGACCAGGTTGACGGCCAGCGCGGCCAGGGCCAGGTCGGCCAGGGAGCGCCCCTCGATCCCCTCGACCACCGTGCGCAGCTGCACCCCGATGAGCACGAACGACAGCCCCTCCAGGACGAACACCAGCCAGTCCCAGAGCTGGCGGGCCTGGAGCCGGGCCCCCGAGGAGATCGCCCCCCAGTGGCGCGCCATCACCACCCCGCAGGCCAGCACGGCCAGCACCCCGGAGGCGTGGACCCGCTCGGCGGCCAGCCAGGCCACGTACGGCAGCAGCAGCTTGACCGTGTTCTCGACCGGGGCCTCCGACACCCGGCGCAGGACGCGGCTGCCGACCCAGCCGACGGCCAGCCCGACCGCCGTCCCCCCGACGGCCGAGACGACCAGCTCGGTCCCGGCCTCGCCGAACGAGAAGGTCCCCGACACGGCCGCGGCCACCGCCAGCCGGTACACGACCAGGGCGGTGGCGTCGTCCAGCAGCCCCTCGCCCTCCAGGATGGTGACGATCCGCTTGGGCAGGCCGAGCCGGCCGGCGACCGCGGTCGCGGCCACCGGGTCGGGTGGCGACACCACCGCCCCCAGGATCACCGCCACCGCCCACGGCAGCCCCAGCATCGCGTGGGCCAGGGCCGCCACCGCCGCCGTGGTGACCAGCACCAGCCCCACGGCCAGGAGCGCGATCGGGCGGAGGTTGGCCCGCAGGTCGCGGAGGTCGGTGTGCAGCGCCGCCCAGTACAGCAGCGGGGGCAGGAACAGGGCCAGGATCAGCTCGGGCTCGAGCTCGACCTGGGGCAGCCCCGGGATCAGGGCCACGGCCAGCCCGGCCAGCACCAGCAGCACCGGCTCGGGGATGGTGGTGCGGCCGGCCAGCCGGACCACCACCGCGACGGCGGCCAGCAGCCCGATCAGCAGCTCGAGGGTCTCCATGGGGGGCAACGGTGGCACGGGCCGGGCCCGGCCGCCACCCGGCGTCGACAGAGGCGTTTCGCCCGCTGTCGCGGGTGGAACAGCCTGGACATGAACGACCAACATCACCCACACGAGCGCGAGTGGCGCGGCACCCTGCCCGAGGTCGACGAGCAGACCTTCCTGGGGGTGCTCACCGAGGCCATCCGGGTGGCCGGCGGCACCGGGCTGCCCCACGCCTTCATGGGCGGGATCGCCTCGACCGCCCTGGGCCGGCCCCGCTGGACCCACGACATCGACCTGTGCGTGCGCCCCCAGGACGCCCGGGCCATGCTCGCCGCCTTCGCCGAGGCCGGCTACGAGACCGAGGAGACCGACCAGACCTGGCTCTACAAGGCGACCAAGGACGGCGTCCTGGTCGACCTGATCTTCGAGAGCACCGGCGGGATCGTGCTCGACGACGAGATGCTGTCGCGGGTCCGCCAGGGCAGCTTCGAGCATCTCCAGCTCAACGTCCTCGGCCCCGAGGACCTGCTGGTCATCAAGGCGATCGTCCACCGCGAGCACCGCCAGCGGCACTGGTTCGACGCCCTCGCCCTGGTCGAGACGGGCGAGCTCGACTGGCCCTACCTGCTGCGCCGGGCCGCCCCGGGCCCGCGCCGGGTGGCCAGCCTGCTGCTGTACGCCCAGACCGACGGCCTGCGGGTGCCCGACTGGGTGATCGAGTCGCTGCTGGAGCAGGCCCGCGAGCAGGAGACCGGCGCCGACGTGCCCGACGAGTACCTGGTCGCCCACGCCGGCGAGGCCCTGGCCAGCGACCCCCGCACGGCCGAGCTGGAGCTGGACATCGCCGTCGACGACCGCGAGGTGGTGGTGACCGGGACGGTGGCCACCCCCGAGCGCCAGGCCGCCATCGCCGAGGTCGTGGCCAAGGCCCTGCCCGGCCGGGAGGTCCGCAACCTGACCAGCGTCGAGGACGAGACGGCGGAGCCGTTCGTGGAGACGCTGCCATGATCCGGGTCGCGGCCGTCGGCGACGTCCACGTCGGGATCGACTCGGCCGGCCGGCTGGCCCCGCGCCTGGCCGGGCTGGCCGACCAGGCCGACCTGTTCCTGCTGGCCGGCGACCTCACCCACCGGGGCCGGCCCGAGGAGGCCAAGGTGCTGGCCGAGGAGCTGCGCGGGGTGGGGGTGCCGACCATCGCCGTGCTCGGCAACCACGACTACCACTCCGACGAGCAGGACGGGGTCACCGAGGTGCTGGAGGAGGCCGGGATCCGGGTCCTGGAGGGCGCGGCGGTGACGGTCGAGGTCGGCGGCCGCCGGGTCGGGATCGCCGGCAGCAAGGGGTTCGGCGGCGGCTTCGCCGGGGCCAGCGCCAGCGACTTCGGCGAGCCGGAGATGAAGGCCTTCGTCGGCCACACCAAGACCCTGGCCGGCCGGCTGGAGCGGGCCCTCGGTGGGATCCGGGCCGACCGCAGGATCGCCCTGCTCCACTACTCGCCGGTGGCCGACACCCTGGCCGGGGAGCCGCGCGAGATCCACGCCTTCCTCGGCAGCTACCTGCTGGCCGAGGCGGTCGACCGGGTCGGGGCCGACCTCGTCATCCACGGCCACGCCCACCGGGGCAGCCGCAACGGCGCCACCCCCGGCGGGGTGCCGGTCCGCAACGTCGCCGCCCCGGTGATCGGCCGTGCCTACGAGGTGTTCCGCTTCGACGCCGACGACGCCTAGCCGCCCAGGCGCAGGGAGGTGACCCGGCCGTCCCGGAGCTCGGCCTCGGCCCGGCCCAGGACCGGCTCACCGGCGGCGGCGCCGTCCCGGAAGGCCTTGACGGTCCAGGTGACCCGGTCGTGGGCGACCTGCTTGCGGGTCGGGTCGACGTGCAGGCCGGTGGTCAGGTGCTGGCGCACGAACCGGCCGATCTGGCTCCTGCCGCGGAGGCTGCCCCGGTCGGGGAACGGCGGCGCCGAGACCAGCTCGGCGTCGTCGGCGAAGCAGGCCAGCACGGCCTTGGCGTCGCCTCGCCGCCAGGCGGCCTCGAAGGCCAGCGCGGCCAGGAACTCCGCCGCCCTGGCCTCGCCGTGGGCGATCAGGTCGCGGAGGAAGGCCGGGTCGCGGTTCAGCTTGGAGGCGGTGCCGAGCGAGCGGGACAGCCGGGGCCGGGCCAGCTCCACCACCCGGACCACGATCTGCTTGTACCTCCCGTCGGCGGCCAGCCGCCCCTCGGCCAGCAGCTGGTCGATCTTCTCGATGAACCCGAGCTCCTGGTGGAGCGAGAGGTTGCCGGACAGCTCGTTGCGGCGGTCGGCGATCTCGGCCATCGTCGTCGGCTCGCCGTCCCAGCGCCTCGGGTTGATCTGGATCACCCAGAGCTCGTCCGGCCGGCTGTCGACCAGCTCCCGGACCGGCGGGTTCTGGGAGAAGAGGCCGTCCCAGTAGGTGCCGTCCCCGACCCGGACGGAGCGGAACAGGGTGGGGATGGCCGCCGAGGCCAGCATCATCTCGGCCGTGATGGCCTCGCGCCGGCTGTTGAAGGCCCGGAACTCGCCCGAGAGGACGTCGACGGCCCCGATCAGCAGCATCGGCCCGGCGCCGTCGGCCTGGGCGGCGAAGCGGCCGAAGTCGACCCGCCGCTCCAGCATGCGCCGGAGCTCGGCCAGGGCGGTCACCGACCCGGGGTTGTCATAGGGGCTGACGGCCGGGAGCACGACCAGGTTCTCCAGCCTGGCCGCCCAGACCACCCAGGCGTTGACCAGCTGCTCCAGCGGCGTGGTGGCCGAGTTGTCGGCCCAGAAGTCCTCCAGCCGCCGGCCGGCGGCCGCCGGGTCGTCCTCCAGCAGGGCCGACCAGGCGAGCAGGGCGCAGATGGCCCCGCCCGAGGTGCCGCTCACGCCGACGACCTCGTAGCCGGCAAGCTCCTCGGACCCGAGCAGCCCCTTGAGCACCCCGGCGGTGAAGGCGGTGTGGCTGCCCCCGCCCTGGCAGGCGATGGCCACCCGGGTTCGTCGCGTATCGGTCATCGGTCCCATGCTACGGGAGCGGGTGTTTGCTCCGCCGAGACCCGGATCCCGGGGCGGCTTGATCGGCTGCCCTGGTCGCGGTGGCTACCTGATCGGGGCCGTGCTGATGATCGCGGCCGGAATCGCCGAGCGAGCAGGATGAGGAGGACGAGGATGCACGAGGAGGACGAGGGCGCCGGGAGGATGCACCAGGAGGACGAGAGCGCCGGGGCCAAGGCCTAGCCGCCGAGGCGGGCCAGGGCGGCCGCGATCAGGTCCTCCACGCCGTCCCAGGACCCGGGCGCCTCGGGCGTGACGTCGACCGCCGAGGCCACGTCCCACCACGGGTGGTGCTCGAAGCCGGTCAGGGTCCGGTGGGCGGCCAGGAACCGGTCGGCCACCTCCAGCCCGAGGTCGGCGGCCAGGTTGACCCGCATGTGCCCGAGGTCGACCGAGGGCGGCCCCCACGACCCGCCGATCCAGTCGACCACCCCGGTGAGCCGGCCCCCGGTCCAGAGGGTGTTGGCCGGGTGGTAGTCGCGGTGGATGAAGCAGGCGTGGTCGTCCGGCGGCGGCCCGGCGGCCACCTCGAAGGCCCGCCGCCACAGCCCGGGCCGGGTCGACCAGGCCGGCGGGTCCAGCCGCGCCGGGTCGTAGAAGCGGTGATGGTCGGGCACGACCCGGGATCCGGGGCCGTTCGCCGATCCCAGCGTGCCCGGCGTGCCCGTGCCCTCGGCCCGCGGCACGGCCACGGCGTGGATCGGCGGCAGGGCCGCGGCCAGGCCCTCGACCAGGCGGCCGGGGTCGCCCCGGAGGTCGGGCGGGCCGCCCGGGAGGAGGGCCAGGAGCAGCGCGGGCACGTCGCAGACGGTGGCGCCGGGGTCGGCCGCGAGCAGCGCCGGGGCGGGCACCGGGGTCGGAGCGAGCAGGTCGAGGATGGCCGCCTCGCGGGCAGCGGTGAAGTCGGGGTCCTCCTCGTCCCAGCCGGGCCGGGCCCAGCGGCGCAACACCACCGGGTGGACGGCGCCGGCCGCGTCGGCCACCTCGACGACGTGGTTGGCCAGCCAGGCCGACGACAGCGGCCGCACCGACACCACCCGGCTCCCGGGGCCGAACGCCGCCGCCGCCCAACCCAGCGCGGCCGCCGGCGGGCGGCGGCGCAGGAGCTGGCCGACCTGGTCGGTTTCGGGTGGCTGGATCGCGGCCATGCAGGGATCATCATGCACCCCGCCGCACCCAAGGAGCCGTCGTGGACCGGATCCCCTCCCCGCTGCCCCCGCTGCCGCCGCCCGCGCGGGCGCTGCTGCTCGGGTTCGTCACCGGCCTGCGCTCCCAGGTCCCGGTGGCCCTGCTGGCCATCGAGTCCCAGCAGGGCCGCTTCGACCCGGGCGCGGGGCGAGCTGGTCGCCGACAAGCTCCCGATCACGCCACGCCGCACCACCTCCGGCCCGTTCCTCCAGCGCCTGGCCACCGGGGCCACGATCGGCGCCGCCGTCCACTACGACGCCGGCCGTCCCCGTCCCCTCGGCGCCCTGCTCGGCACCGCCGGGGCCGGCGCCGGCGCCTGGGCCGGCACCAGGGCGAGGGTCTTCGTGGCCGAGCGCACCAGCCTCCCCGCCCCCCTGATCGGCGCGGTCGAGGACCTCCTGGCCGTCGCCCTGGCCTACGCCGTGGTCACCGCCGGCCGCGACGCCGGGTAATCGGGAGGTTTCCGCCGCCGGTCCCGTGCAAGGTCGTACCCATGGAAGTTGCCGACGGCGTCCACCGGTTCGGCACCCGCATGGTCAACTGGTACCTGATCGAGCGCGGTGGCCGCCTCACCCTGGTCGACGCCGGCATGCGCGGCTACTGGCCCCAGCTCACCGACGCCCTGCGCTCCCTCGGCCGCAAGGTCGAGGAGGTCGAGGCGGTGGTGCTCACCCACGCCCACGCCGACCACGTCGGCTTCGCCCACCAGGTGAAGGCCAACTCCGACGCCGTCATCTGGGTGCACGAGCGCGACGCCGAGCCCGGCCTGCGCCGGTTCCCGCCGTTCCGGCTCTACCTCCGGCCGACGGCCTGGCCGCTGCTGGCCCACGGCCTCCGCAACGGGCTGCTGGCCACCCCCGACGCGGCCGAGGTCCGCACCTACACCGACGGCGAGGTCCTGGAGGTCCCCGGGCGGCCGCGGGCCCGCCACCTGCCCGGCCACACCCGCGGCAACTGCGCCCTCCACCTGGCCGACGCCAGCGTCGTCTTCAGCGGCGACGCCCTGGTCACCTTCGACCCCTACCGGCGACGCCGGGGGCCGCGGCTGCTCATCAAGGGCGTCAACGAGGACAACGACCAGGCCCGCGCCTCCCTGGACGAGCTGGCCGTGCTGAACGCCCGGCTGCTGCTTCCCGGCCACGGCGAGCCCTGGCGCGACGGCGTGGCCGCGGCGGTGGCCGAGGCCCGCCGCAACGGCTACTGGTGACCGGGGCGGTCAGCCCAGCTCGACGCTGGCCCCGCCGCTGAAGGGGGCGTCGTGGAGCTCGACCCGGGCCATGGTGACCGGGTCGGGGACGTCGTAGACCAGGGTGCCCTCCAGGCGCTGGCCCGGGTTCAGGTGGGTCGACCACAGGTGGCCGTCGCCGCGGCGGACGGTCGCGTCCAGGTCGGGGTCGTGGCGCTTGCCGGCGTCGTCGAACAGGTACTGGTGGCCGCCCCCGAAGGTGCGGCCCTCGGTGCCGCTGTTCTCGACCCGCAAGGCGACCAGGCAGAACTGGCCCAGCGCCTGCTTGCGCCCAATGCCCTCGCCCACCGACCGGGCCCCGCAGTCCACCGACCGGACCACGAACTCGAACTGCCCGTCCCGCGCCGGGTCGCCCAGCCCGGCCGGACCCGAGGCCCCAGGCCGGTCCTCCTCGAGGTTGCTGGCCACCGAGAGCGCCAGCAGGACGCCAACGGCCACCAGCAGCCGCCGCCCCCAGCGCCGCCGCTTGCGTGGTGGGCTGGTCCAGCCGGGAAGCTGCTGGCGGCCCGGACGCCGCCGCCGGGGGACGTTCCGGGGATCGCCCCAGCCGGACGGGGGAGCGGGCCCGGCCAGCGCCTCGGTGGCGGCGCCCGGGCCGCCGGGCAATCGAGCGGTGGGGATCGGGACAGGGGCGCCGGCCACGGGAAGGGTGGGGGCCGGCGGGCCGGCCACAGGGACGGTCGGCGTCGGGGTGCGAGCAGCGGGGCTTGTGCCGGGAGCGCCGGCCACCGGCGGGCTCGGGATGGCGGTGCCGGTGGCTGGGCGCTCCAGCATGCGGCGCAGGTCCGTGGCCCGGGGGCGGCTGGCCGGGTCCTTGACCAGCAGGGCGAGCAGGACCGGTTCGAGCGGCCCGGCCCTGGCCGGGCGGCCGGGCGGGTCGTGCAGGATGGCCCCGAGCGTGGCGGCCGGCCCGGCCCGCTCGAACGGCGCCACCCCCTCGACCGCGAACCACAGCGTCGCCCCCAGCGCCCACAGGTCGGCCGCCGGCCCGGCATGGCCGCCCCTGGCCTGTTCGGGGGCGACGAACGGCAGCGACCCGAACGCCGCCGTCAGCGCCCGGTCGGCCCCGCCCGGGGCCCCGGCGGCACCGGTGAGGGTCCGCTGGGTGTCGTCCTGGAGCGAGGCGATGCCGAAGTCGGCCAGCTTGACCCGGCCGCCCGCGGTGACCATGACGTTGGCCGGCTTGACGTCGTGGTGGACGATCCCGGCCCGGTGGGCCGCGTCCAGCGCGTCCAGCAGCTCCAGCCCGATCCGGGCCGCCGCCGCATGCCCCACCGGCCCCGACCCGTCGACCAGGTCGCGCAGGGTCGGGGCCTCGACCAGCTCCATGACCAGGAACAGGCGGTCGTCGGCCTCGACCGCGTCATGGAGGGTGACCACCCCCGGATGGTTGAGCCGGGCCGCCGCCCTGGCCTCCCGCAGCGCCCGTTCCCGCAGCGCCTCCCGCCCCGCCCCGGGCGGCCCACCCGGCAGCTCGACCTCCTTGACCGCCACCGGCCGGCCGAGCAGCACGTCGTCCGCCCGCCACACCGTGCCCATCCCGCCCCGGCCCAGCGGCCCCCCGAGGACATAGCGGCCCGCGACCAGCCGGCGGTCGGCGCTCGCTCCCATGACGCGCGCCAGTATGTCAGGTCGCGGTGCACGGATCGCGGGCGTGGTGGGGCAGGGCCTGGTGCGCGGCCAAGGCTGGGGTCTTGGCGGGCTGTGGGGTCGTTTGGGGGACGGTTGGGAGACGGTTGGGGGGCTGTGGATACGGGCGAACCTTCCGCTTCCGGGTCCGCTACGCTCCCCCTCCGGGGGGCCCGAACCGGGCCTCTGAGGGTGAGGGCCGCGCGGAGGCAGGGCCTCCGGAGGGGCCTCCAGAGGTGAAGGCCGCCCACCGGAGTAGGCGCCCGGTGGAGTAGGCAGGGGTAGCGGTAGCGCCGGGGCCTTGCTGGAGCGGGGCGGGGCGTCGCTGGAGTGGGATGGAGATGACGGACCATCGGGAGCTCGGACGGTCGCTGAACGGGCTGGTGTGGGAGTTGCTCGGCAGGGCCGACCGGACCGCGGGGGATGACGCGCGGATGGTCGACGCGGCGCATGCCTCCCAGTACCACTGGCGTGAGGCCGGGGGGCCGCCGGGGACGCGGGGGGATTGGCTGGTGTCCCATGTGTACGCGGTTCTCGGGCGGGGTGAGCCGGCGCTGCACCATGCCCGGCGGTGCCTGGAGCTGGCCGATGCGGGGCCGGGGGTGGCCGACTTCGACCACGCGTACGCCGCCGAGGCGATGGCCAGGGCCCTGGCCTGTGCCGGCGAGCTCGACCAGGCGGCCGCCTGGCATGCGCGGGCCAGCGCCGCCGGGGCGGCCATCGCCGACGACGAGGACCGCGAGATCTTCACCGGCGACCTGGCCACCGGCCCCTGGTTCGGCCTGCGGGGCGGCTAGGCGCTCCGGGCCACCACCAGGGCGTCGACGGCGACGCAGCCGCCGGGTCCGGCGATCAGGGGGTTGACGTCGAGGGCGGCCAGCGACGGACCGAGGTCGAGGGCCAGGGCGGACAGGCTGACGATCGCGTCGGCGACCGCGTCCAGGTCGGCCGGGGGGGCGCCCCGGACGCCGTCGAGCAGGGGGCGGACGGCCAGGCGGTCGAGCATGGCCATGGCCTGGTGGTGGCCGACCGGAGGGAGGGCGAAGCGGCGGTCGCGGAGGACCTCGACCAGCACCCCGCCGGCGGCGACCATCACCAGGGGCCCGAACTGGGCGTCGTCGACCACCCCGAGGGCCAGCTCCACCCCCGGTCCGGCCATGGCCGCCACCAGGACCCGCGGCCCCATCCGGCCGGCCAGGTCGGCGTAGGCGGTGGCCAGCCGGTCGGGCCCGTCCAGGCCCAGCAGCACCCCGCCCACGTCCGACTTGTGGGCGATCCCGGGCATGGCCGTCTTCAGCACCACCGGCCACCCGACCCGCCCGGCGGCGGCCACCGCCTCCTCCAAGCTGGTCGCCACCTCGGCCGCCACCACCGGCACCCCCCAGTCGCCCAGCAGGGCCAGCCCCTCCGCCTCGTCCAGCGGCCGCCCCGCCTCGGCCAGCCGCGCTCGCCACCGTTCCCGGACCCGCCCATCCTGCGCCCGGACCCGCCCCGAGCGCGCCGCCCGCTCCTGAGCGCGCGCCACCGGCTCCCGGGCGCGCGCGACAGGCTTCCGGGCGCGCGGCACCGCGACCCGCCGCTGCCGGGTCCCCTGGTGGGGGAGCGTAGTCGACCCGGGAGCGGGGTGCGCTGGCTCGTCCACAGCCCCCGGAGCCGCCGGCCCGGAAGCGGGAGGCGCTGGCTCGTCCATGGCGCCCGGAATCGCTGACCCGGAAGCGGGAGGCGCTGCATCATCCACAGCCGCTGGCGTCGTCGACCCGGGTGATGGGAGCACGGGGTCGTCCACGGCCCCCGCTGCCAGGAAGTCGCGGTAGGCGAGCAGGTGGCCCAGGGCGGACAGGCCGGTGGCGGTGCCTTCCAGGACGGGGACCCCGGCGGCGCGGAGGGTGGCGGCTTCGGCGGGGTCGGCGGCCGAGGCGAGGTTGGCCAGGACGGCGACGGGCTTGGGGGTGGAGGCGGCGGCGGCGATGGCCAGGCCGGTGTAGCTGGTGTCGGGGGTCGGCTCGGTGGTCAGGTCGAGGTTGAGGGCCAGGGCGGCGGTGGCCGGGTCGTCGAGCAGGGCCTGGATGCAGGTGGCGAAGATCTGGTCGGCGTCGTTGCCCGTGCCCCAGGCGTCCAGCGGGTTGGTCGGGGGGAGGCCGGGCTCCAGGACGGCGGCCAGGCGCCGGCGGGTCGCCTCGGAGATGGTGGCGAACGGGACCCGGAGCCGCTCGGCCAGGTCGAGCAGGTGGGCCCGTTCGCCGCCCGAGTCGCCGATGGCGGCCAGCCCGATGGTGGCAAACGGGACCCGGAGCCGCTCGGCCAGGTCGAGCAGGTGGGCCCGTTCGCCACCCGAGTCGCCGATGGCGGCCAGCCCGCCGGGAGCCGCGCGCCGGCCGGCCAGGAGCTCGCAGGTGTCGGCCAGCTCGTCCAGGGTGGCCACCTGGGCGACCCCGTAGGCGTCGAACAGGGCCTGGTAGGCGCCGTCCTCGCCGGCCAGGGCGCCGGAGTGGGCGGCGACCATGGCCCTGGCCGCCTGGCCGCGGCCGACCTTGAGGGCGACCACCGGGATGGCCCGGGCGGCCGCCTTGGCCAGGGCGGCCCGGAACGCCGCCGGCTCCCTGACCGTCTCCAGGAACAGCGCCACCACCCGGGTGGTGGGCAGCTCCAGGGCGTGGTCGAGGTAGGCGGCCGCGCTGGTCACCAGCTCGTTGCCGGCCGAGACGACCAGGTTGAAGCGGAGGCCGCGCTGGTTGTGGAGCAGGGCCGAGAACACCGACCCGGAGTGGGTGACCACCGCCACCGGGCCGGCGGGCAGGTCGGCCGGCTCCGGGTAGCCGCAGACCCTCAAGCTCTGCTCGAGGTTGAAGAACCCCATGCCGTTGCCGCCGCAGACCGCCATCCCCGCCTCCAGGGCGATGCTTCGGAGCCGGTCGGCCAGGGTCGGGGGATCGGCGCAGCTGGCGAAGATGGCCGCCGCCGGGGCCCCGGCCTCGGCCGCCGCGGTGAGCTGGGCCTCGAGGGCGGCGTTGGGCACGGCCAGCACGGCCAGGTCGACCGGGCCGGGCAGGTCGGCCAGGGACGGGTGGCAGGGACGCCCGGCGACCTCGCGGTAGCGGGGGTTGACCAGGTGCACCGTCCCCCGGTAGCCGCCGGCGAGCAGCTGGCCGAGCAGCTGGTCGCCGAACGACCCGGGACGGGCGCTCGCCCCCACCACGGCCACCGACCGCGGCTCCAGCAGGGACGCGAGCGCGGGGCGGCCCTTCCGGCTCACCGGCGGCGCTTGGCCCGCCTGCGGTCGGCGAGGATGGCCTGGACGGCCTGCCAGCCGGGGATGCCGCAGACCCCGCCGCCGCCGTGGGTGGCCGAGCTGGCCTGGTAGAGCCCGGCGATCGGGCTGCGGTAGTCGGCGTAGCCGGGGGCCGGGCGCATGTGGAACAGCTGGTCGGCCGAGAGCTCGCCGTGGAAGATGTTGCCCCCGACCAGCCCCCACTCCTGCTCCATCTGCCAGGGCCCGATGACCTCGCGGTGCAGGATCGCGCCCTTGAGGTTGGGGGCCAGCTCGGCGTAGCAGTCGATCATCCGGTCGGCGTAGGCCTCCAGCTCCTCGGTGTGGGGGGCCTCGGACCACTCGTGCGGGCACCACTGGGTGAACAGCGACATGACGTGGACGCCCTCGGGGGCCAGGGTCTTGTCGAACACCGTGGGGATGCAGCCGTCCGAGAACGGCCGGGTCGCGCCGCGGCCCTGCTTGGCGTCCTGGAAGGCCTGCTCGATGTAGTCGACCGACAGGGCCATGGCGATCGCGCCGGTGTGGTGCTCGGCGACCTCGGTGCCCGGGTCGGCGGTGAAGTCGGGCAGCTCGCCCAGGGCCAGGTTGATCTTGACCACGCCGCTGCGGGACTTCCAGCGCTCGATGTCGGTGACGAAGTCGGGCGGCAGCTCGACCCGGTCGACCTGCTCCAGGAAGGTCGTCCGGGGGTGGATGGCGGTGACCACGACGGGGGCGTGCAGCTCCTCGCCCCCGGCAAGGGCCACCCCGGTGGCCCGGCCGCCGGAGACCAGCACCCGCTCGACCCGGGCGCCGGTGCGCACGGTGGCCCCGAGGGACAGGGCCGAGCGCTGGATGGCGTCCGAGACCGCCCCCATGCCGCCCTCGGGAAAGCCCCAGCTGCCCAGGTGGCCGTCGCCGACGTCGCCGATCGAGTGGTGGGCCATCACGTAGGCGGTCCCGGGCGAGTCGGGCCCGGCCCAGGTGCCGATCACCCCGTTGATGGCCAGGCTCGCCTTGACCTGCTCGGACTCGAACCAGTCGTCCAGCAGGTCGCTGACGCTCATGGTCATGAGCCGGGTCACGTCGCCGACGGTGCGCACGTCCAGGCCCTTGTAGCGCCAGGCCAGCCGGAGCAGCTCGCGCAGGTCCGACGGCCGTCGGGAGCCGATCTTGGGCGGGACCTGGGTCAGCAGCGGCCCCAGGACCGACGCCAGGCCCTCCAGCCAGGCGTCCCAGCGGGGCATGGCGTCGGCGTCCTTCTTGGAGAACTTGGCGATCTGCTCGTGGTTGCGGCCGGCGTCGTCGTCGTAGATGGTCAGCGAGCGCCCGTCCGGCCAGGCCTGGTAGGCCGGGCCCATGGGGAACAGCTTGTAGCCGTGCCGCTCCAGCTCCAGGTCGCGGATGATGCTTGGCGGCATCAGGCTCATCACGTACGACAGCCGGGTCACCCTGATCTCGGGCGCCTCGGGCCAGGGGGCGTCGGTGGCGGCCGCGCCACCGGTCTTGGACCGGGCCTCCAGGACCACCACCCTGGCCCCCGCCCGGGCCAGGTAGGCGCCGGCCACCAGCCCGTTGTGGCCGCCCCCGATGACGATCGCGTCCCAGGTCGACATGGCGCCTCCCTGTTATTGACTGAACGTTCAGTCTAAGATGTGGGTGGGCGCCGGACAAGCCCGGCAGGACATACTGCACCTCGACGCCGACATCCTGGAGCAGGCATGAGCCCACGACGCAAGCTTTCCGACGCACGGCGCCGGCAGATCCTCAAGGCGGCCGTGCAGGTGATCGCGGAGAAAGGCCTCTGCGACACCGGCATCAAGGATGTGGCCGACCAGGCCGGGACCAGCCCGGCCCTGGTCATCTACTACTTCGGCAAGAAGGACATCCTGCTCGCCGAGGCGCTGTCCTTCGCCGACGAGCAGTTCTACGCCCGGACCGCGGAGGCGGTGGCCGAGATGGCCAGCGCCCGCGACCGGCTGGTCGAGCTGGTGCGCTGCTCGTGCTCGGTCGGGGAGGCCGAGGACGACTTCGACGAGTGGGTGCTGTGGCTGGACCTGTGGGCCAGGGCGCCCCGCGACCCGGACGTGGCCCGGGACCGCCAGGCGCTCGACCAGCGCTGGCGGACCACCATCGCCGACATCGTCCGCGAGGGCCAGGCCGCCGGCGAGTTCGTCCCGGTCGACGCCGCCGCCTTCGCCCTGCGCCTGGCCGCCCTGATCGACGGGCTGGCCATCCTGGTCGTGCTCCAGGACCCCGAGGTCACCCGCGAGCGCATGTTCGACCTCTGCATGGACACCTGCGCCCGCGAGCTCGGCTTCTCCTGGACCCCCGAGGACCGGGCCCACCTGGTCCGGCCCCACCGGCACGCCGCCTCAGGCTGATTCGCGCAGGACCCGCAGGGCGTCGGCCGGGAGGTGGACGGCGATGGCCGTGCCCTGCTGCCAGGAGATGGGTTGGCCCTGGTTCTGGACCAGCGCCTGGAGGAGCTCGCCGTTGGCCAGGCGGACCACCAGCTGGGTCGCCGGGCCCTGGTAGACGAGGCGCTCGACCATGCCCGGGACCCGGTTGGGGCCGGTGGTCCCGTAGTCCTCCAGCCGCACCCGCTCGGGCCGGATGACCACCTGGACCTCGCCGCTGGCGCCGGTGTCGCCGCCTTCCGCCTCCAGCTCGAACTCGCCCAGCCGGACCCGGCAGCGGCCGCCGCCGTCCGGGCGCGCGACGGTGGCGGTGAACAGGTTGGCCACGCCCAGGAACCCGGCGACGTAGGTGGTGGCCGGCTCCTCGTACAGCTCGGCCGGGGGGCCGACCTGCTCGATGCGCCCGCCGGCCATCACGGCCAGGCGGTCCGACATGGTCAGGGCCTCCTCCTGGTCGTGGGTGACGTAGACGAAGGTGATCCCGACCGCCTCCTGGAGCGCCTTGAGCTCGACCTGGAGGGCCTTGCGGAGCTTGGCGTCCAGGGCGCCAAGGGGCTCGTCCAGCAGCAGCACCGACGGGTTGAGGACCAGGGCCCGGGCCAGCGCGACCCGCTGCTGCTGGCCGCCCGACAGCTGGGCCGGCCGGCGCCGCTCCAGGCCCTGGAGCTGCACCAGGGCCAGGGCCTCGGCGACCCGCCGCCTGGCCTCGCCCTTGTCGACGTCCTGGAAGCGCAGCCCGAAGGCGACGTTGTCGGCCACGCTCAGGAACGGGAACAGCGCGTAGCTCTGGAACACGGTGTTGACCTTGCGCTTGTGCGGCGGGGTCCGGACCATGTCGACCCCGTCGAGCAGGATGCGCCCGTCGGTGGGCTGCTCGAACCCGGCGACCAGGCGCAGGGTGGTCGTCTTGCCGCAGCCCGACGGGCCGAGCAGGGCGAAGAACTCGCCCCCGGGCACGTCCAGGTCGATGCCGTCCACGGCGGTGACGTCCTCGAACCGCTTGACCAGCCCGACCAGCCGGATCTCGCCTCCGCCCATGCGGCCGACCCCTTTCAGCGACGCTCCGCCGCCGGCATCGTAACCGGCCGGGCGCCCGCGATCAGCCCAGGCCCGGGCCGGTCGGGACGGTCAGGACCAAGGTCGCGAACAGGGTCACGGCGGCCACCACGGCCCCCCAGCCACACCGCCTGCGATCCTCCAGCATGCTGCCTCCTCTGGGTGCTCGGCGGCGGCCGTGAACTGCTTCCTTGTTCCGGTGCATCGGCGACGAGGTCCGAACGCCCCATCGGCAGGCCTGCCGAGCCGGCCTGGGTAGTTCTGCCGATCCGGGACCGCTCAGCCGCGGGCGGCGTCGGCGAAGGCGGCGAAGTTGGCCAGGAAGCGGTCGACGTCCTCGCCGGTGTGCTGGGCCGACAGCAGCCACTGCTCGGCCTTGCCCCAGGGGGGCAGGAACACGCCGCCGTTGTGCTGGTAGAGCCAGTGGCAGTGGCTCCAGCGGTCGTCGATGGCCAGGAAGTCGCGGTAGTTGCGGACCGGGGTGGGGGAGAAGGTGACGCAGCCCTTGGCCCCGACCGCGACCACGTGGGCGGGCAGGCCGGTCCGGTCCAGGATCTGCTCGACGCCGGTGACCATCTGCTGCTGGAGGCCGGCGATCCGGCGGTAGGCGGCCGGGGTGAGGACCTCGGTGAGGGCGGCCCCGGCGGCGGCCATGGCCAGCGGGTTGCCGTTGAAGGTCCCGACCTGGTCGTAGTGGCCGCTGGTGATGTGGTCCATGACCGCCTGGCTGCCGCCGATGGCGGCCGTGGACAGGCCGCCGCCGATCGCCTTGGCCAGGCAGATGATGTCGGGGGTGACCCCGTAGCGCTCGGTGGCCCCGCCGGGGGCGGCGGTCACGCCCGTCTTGACCTCGTCGAAGGCCAGCAGGGCGCCGTGACGGCGGACGAGCTCGGCCAGGCCCTCCAGGTAGCCGGGCTGGGGCGGGATGATGCCGGCGTTCATCATCACCGGCTCCAGCAGCATGCCGGCGATCTGGCCGTCGTGCTCGGCGAAGACGCGCTCGGTGACCTCGAGGTCGTTGTAGGGCACGACCGAGGTCAGCTGGACGATCTCGGCCGGGATGCCGCTGGAGGCGACCGCGCTGGCCGGGCCGTGGGCCGGGCCGATCTCCTCCAGCGGCTGGTACACCGACACCTGCACCGAGTCGTGGTGGCCGTGGTAGCAGCCCTCGACCTTGACGATCCGCGAGCGCCCGGTGATGGCCCGCATCAGATGGACCGCGTCCATGGTGGCCTCGGTGCCGGAGTTGGCGAAGCGCCACAGCGGCAGGCCGAAGCGCCTGGCCAGCTCCTCGGCGACCACGATGGCCTCCTCGGTCGGCTGGGCGAAGTGGGTGCCCCTGGCGACCCGGTCGCGGACCGCGGCCACCACCGCCGGGTGGGCGTGGCCGACGGCCATGACCCCGTAGCCGCCGTGCAGGTCGACGTACTCGTTGCCGTCGGCGTCCCAGACCCGGCTGCCCTGGCCGTGGCTGATCCAGACGGCCTGGGGCCGGGAGATCTGCCAGCTCGAGGTGACCCCGCCGGCCAGCGACCCGGCGGCCCGTTCCAGCAGGGCCCGGGAGCGGGGCTGGCGGTCCATGAACTGCTTCTCCTGGGCCGCGATCAGCTCGTCAAGGCGGTCCGCTACCGTCATGGCCGTCTCCTATCCGGTCAGCGGGCCGGCGCCGCGCTTGGCCAGCTGGTCGGCGATGATCGACCGCTGGATCTCCGAGGTTCCTTCCCAGATCCTGTCCACCCGCAGCTCCCGGTAGAACCGCTCGGCCACGTTCTCGCGCATGTAGCCGCGGCCGCCGAAGATCTGCACCGCCCGGTCGGCGACCCGGCCGGCCATCTCGGAGGCGTACAGCTTGGCCATCGAGCACTGGGCGTGCTGGACCTTGACGTCGAGGTCGCCGTCGATGCCGTGGGCGGTCTGGTAGGTCATCAGCCGCGCCGCCCAGAGCTCGGTCAGGGAGTCGGCCAGCATGAACTGGATCCCCTGGTAGCCGAAGATCGGCTGGCCGTAGGCGTGGCGCTCGCGGGCGAAGGCGGTCGCCTCCTCGATCAGCCGCTGGGCCGCGCCCAGGCACCGGGCGGCGATCATCAGCCGCTCGTAGCGGAACCACTCATACGCGAAGCGCATGCCGTCGCCCTCGGCGCCGATCAGCTGGCCGGCCGGGACGCGGACGTCCTCGAAGGCGACCACCGGGTGGTGGTAGGGGTAGGTGTGGCTGTAGGCGGGCGTGCGCACCACCCGGATGCCGGGGGTGTCGAGGTCGACCACGAACATGGGTGTGGCTGTAGGCGGGGATGCGCACCACCCGGATGCCGGGGGTGTCCAGGTCGAGCACGAACATGGCGTGGGCGCCGGCGTTGGCCCCGCCGGCCAGCTTGCCCTGGAAGAACACGTGGTCGGCGTGGTTGAAGGAGGTCACGTGCCACTTGACCCCGTTGAGCAGGTAGCCGTCGCCGTCGCGGGTGGCCGTGGCCTTGATGGCGTCGACGTCCGAGCCGGCCCCCTCCTCGGTGATGGCGTAGCACTCGCGGCGCTCGCCCCGGATGGTCGGGACCACCCAGCGGTCCAGCTGCTCGGTGGTGGCCACCGTGGGCAGCCAGGAGGCCGGGGTGTGGACCACCCAGCCGAGCGCGTTGGTCACCCGGCCGATCTGCTCCTGGACCAGCACCTGCTGGAAGGCAGAGAAGCCGCCACCGCCGAGCTCCTTGGGCATGTTGATGGCCTCGAAGCCGAGCTCGGCGACCCGGCGCCGGTGCTCCTCGAGCAGCCCCTCGGGCAGCTCGCCGCCGGCCAGCTCGGCCTCGACCTCGTGGGGGAGCAGCTCGTCGGCCAGGCCGCGGGCGGCCGTCTGGATCTCCCTGTCAGCCTCCGACATCGGATAGCTTCGACCCACGAAACGGACTCCCCGGAGTGTAACGCAGAACATTGACTGAACGTTCAGTTTATTGTAGTTTCCGGCGCATCTGCAAACGCAGGAGGCAGCCATGGCCAGGATGAGCCGCCGAGCCTTCCTCAACCGCTCCGCCGCCACGGCGCTGGCCGTCTCCGGCGGCGTGCTGCTGTCGGCCTGCGGTGACCGCGACCCCACCGGGGCCCCCCCGGGAGCGGGCGGCCCCCAGCTGGCCAGCCCCGAGAACCCCGTCACCTGGCCGGTCCCGGCCGACGCGGGCCGCATCGCCGACGGCCTGGCCCCCGAGCAGGGCGCCACCCTGCGGGTCTACAACTGGTCCGAGTACATCTACAAGAAGGTCGTCCAGGACTTCGAGAAGAAGTACAAGAAGTACGACGTCAAGGTGCAGGTCTCGACCTACGGGAACATGGACGAGGCGGTGGCCAAGCTCCGCGGCGGCCAGGTCGCCTTCGACGTGCTGTTCCCCACCTACGACTACCTGGGCAAGCTGGTCCAGGGGAACTTCCTGCGCCCCCTCAACCACTCCTACATCTCGAACATCGAGCAGGTCTGGCCGGCCTTCCAGAACCCCTGGTACGACCAGGGCTGGAACTACTCGGTGCCGTACACCATCTACAGCACCGGGATCGCCTGGCGGGTCGACAAGGTCAAGGACGACATCGCCAAGCTGCCCAACCCGTACGAGGCCCTCTGGGACGAGCAGTACCGGGGCAAGGTCGGCATCCTCGACGACTACCGCGAGGGCATCGGCATGACCCTGCTCAAGAACGGCATCACCGACCTCAACACCGGCAACCAGGACCACCTCAACCTGGCCCGCGACCAGCTGGTCGCCCTGGCCAAGGCGGTCAGGCCGCGGGTCAACACCAACGACTACATCGACCTGCCCGAGTCCAAGACCTGGATCACCCAGGCCTGGTCGGGCGACATGGTCAACGCCCAGTACTACATGCCCAAGGGCCAGAGCGCCGACGTGATGCGCTACTGGTTCCCCGAAGACGGCAAGGGGCCGGTCAACAGCGACCTGATCGTGCTGCTGCGCACCGGCAAGAACCCGGTGCTCGGCCACCTGTTCATGAACCACCTGCTCGACTACGACGTGGCCGTGGAGAACATGAGCTGGAACGGCTACCAGCCGCCCCAGAACAAGCTCGACCCGGCCGAGCTGGTCAGCCAGGAGCTGCTGCCCAAGAACCTCGAGGCCGCGACCGTGCTGCCGTCCTACTTCGACACCGGCTACCGCTACCTGGAGCTGCCGGGCGAGGTCGACGACCGCTGGCACGCGGCCTGGCAGGAGTTCAAGGCCGGAGCCTAGTGGCGACCTCCGACCGCGCCGGCGCCTGGCGCCCCCGCTGGTTCTGGCCGTCCTTCGCCGCCCCGGGCATGGCCTGGCTGGTCGTCCTGTTCCTGCTGCCGTTCTACGTCGTCCTGTCGATCGCCTTCGGCGCCGTCGACCCGCTGTTCCGGACCCCGGTGCCGGTGTGGAACCCCGTGCAGTGGAACCCGTTCCAGTTCCAGCTGCTGTTCGACCGGATCTTCGGCCCCGACGGCTTCCTGGGGCCGGCGTTCGTGCGCACCTTCGCGTTCGTGGCCGCGGCCAGCGCCCTGTGCCTGCTGCTGGCCTACCCGGTCGCCTACTACGTGACCCGCTACGCCGGCCGCCGCAAGGGCCTGCTGCTGGTGGCCCTGCTGGCCCCGTTCTGGGTCAGCTACATGATGCGCATGCTGGCCTGGGTGAACCTGCTGGAGAGCGACGGCATGATCAACCGGCTGCTGGTCGGGATCGGGGTGCTGGGCGAGCCGTTCCCGTGGCTGGCCGGCCAGCCGGTCACCGTCACCCTTGGGCTGGTCTACGGCTACATCCCCTACATGGTCCTGGCCCTGTACGCCGGGCTGGACCGGGTCGACCAGCGGCTGCTCGAGGCGGCCCGCGACCTGGGAGCCAGCCGCCGCCGGACCTTCGCGCTGGTCACCCTGCCCCTGTCCCGCCAGGCCATCCTGGCCGGCCTGGTCGTGACCGCCCTGCCCATGTTCGGCGACTACTTCACCAACGACCTGCTGTCGGGGTCGCCCCGCACCTCGATGGTCGGCAACCTGGTCAACGACGCCATCGGCAGCCCCGGCCAGGGCGGCCAGGCGGCCGCCCTGGTCCTGGTCATGATGGTCATCCTGGCCGTGCCCATGCTCGCCTACATCCGGACCACCGGCCAGGCCTCCCGGGAGGCGGGGAGATGACGCCGTGAAGCCCGGGAGGGGTCCGGGGAACCCCCAGGGGGGTGCCCCGGTGCGACGATGGCTGACCGACCCGTGGCGCAAGCCGCGGCTGCTGGAGGCGCTGGTCTGGGGCTACCTGGCCTGGTCGGTGCTGCCGGTGGCGATCGCCGTCTGGTTCTCGTTCAACGCCGGCCGCTCCCGCTCCAGCTGGCAGGGCTTCTCGCTCCGCTGGTACTGGGAGGACCCGGTGCTGTCGGTCTGGCACGACCCCGACCTGCAGCGGGCCCTGCTCCACAGCCTCCGCCTGGCCGTGCTCACCACCCTGGTCGCCGTGCCCCTTGGGGTCGCCTTCGCCATCGGCCTCGACCGCTGGCGGGGCCGCCTGGCCGCCGGCTTCAACTTCCAGATGCTGCTGTCGTTCGTGCTCCCCGAGATCATCCTGGCCGTGGCCCTGCTGTTCCTGTTCACCAACCTGCTCAAGGCGGTCCAGCTCGGCACCATCGCCCAGCTCCTGGGCCTGGTCACCTTCCAGCTCTCCTACCCGGTGATCATCTGCCGGGCCCGCCTGCTCTCCATCGGCAACGAGTACGAGGAAGCCGCCATGGACCTCGGCGCCTCCCCGGTCAGGGCCCTGCGCCACGTCCTGCTGCCGCTGCTCTGGCCGGCCATCTTCGCCAGCGCCGTGCTGGTCTTCGCCGACGTCATCGACGACTTCGTCCTGGTCCGCTACCTCTCGGCCGACGCCGCCTCCGAACCGATGTCGGTCAAGATCTACAACAGCGCCCGCTCCAGCCCCACCCCGGCCCTCAACGCCCTGGCCACCATCATGCTGCTCTCCTCCCTGCTGGCCGTCGCCCTCGGCTTCGGTGTCTACCGCCGCCTCACCCGCGGCGAACGCTCCAAGGAGTCGACCGTCGAGGGGTTCGCCGCCCAGATCTGAGGACGGTTCCCGGCATCATGGCGTGCGGCTCAGGCGCCTCCGTCCGGCCGCCAGGTGAAGGTGTCGTTGGTCAGCCACTCACCGAGCAGGTTGACGTAGAACGGGGTGCCGGGGACGCCGCTGGGGCCGCCGGGGAGACTTGACTCGGCGTGGATGTCGCCGGGGGCTCGGGGCTCGCTGACGTAGCGGTTGGCCGGGCCGCCGCCGAAGCCGAACTCGCCGGTGGCGTCGGCGCGGGCGTCGTGGGTGGAGGCGTCGACGGTCTCGAAGCCGCCGTCGGTCGGGATCCCGGGCAGGTCGGCCAGGGGCGGCGGGAAGGCGCCGAAGGCCGGGGGGATGTTGAACGGACCGCCAAGGGGGTGGTCGAGGGTGACCCGGTGGAGGCGGCCCCAGCGGTAGTCGCCCTGGTTGGTCGACCCGCCGAAGGCGGCCTGGAAGTCGGGGCCGGACAGCTTGGCCAGGGCGGCCTTGACGGCCCGGAGCAGGGTCACGTCGCGGCGGTCGGTGGCGTCGGCGACCCCGTCGACGGCGAAGAAGTCGATCCCGGAGGCGCCGACCCCCTGGGTCTGGCCGAAGGTCTCCAGCAGGTGCTTGAGGGCGGTCAGGGACCGCTCGCCGTCGGGCACCGGCACCCCGAAGGGGGCCAGCCGGGCGTCGATGGCGCCCTTGATGACCTGGCTGCGCCAGACCGCGTAGATGGTGGCGGCGGCGCTGTTGGCCTGCTCCAGGCGGGTCGGGGGCTGGCGCTGGCCGTCGACGTCGGCGGCGTCGTAGCCCTCGGCGATGCCGGTCGGGGTGCGGCGGTTCCACAGGGCAAGGCGGCCGACCGCCTCGGCCACGGCCCGGTCGCGGGCCAGCCCGCGCAGGGTCGGGTCGCTGTCCAGCGCGCCCCTGGCCAGCGCCCTGACCAGGTGGGGGACGAAGAACTGGGCGTCGACCAGGGCGGTGTCGGCCTGGATGCGCTGCATGTCGGCGAACGACACCTTGCCGTCGCCGGCCAGCTCGCCCCGGAGCAGGGCGGTGATGCGGCCGCCGCGGATGCCGGCGTAGCCGTTGTTGAGATAGTAGATGCCGCCGCCGGGACGGGTCTGGTTCAGCGGGTCGTTGTCCAGGGTGACCCCGGCCGGGTCGTTGTTGGCGTTGACGAAGAACCCGGCCGGCGGGTTGAGGGTCTGGGGCATCTCGGAGTACGGCAGGATCTCGTACGGGATGGCCTGGCCGGGCTGGGGGTTCTGGACCGGCAGCCACTCGTTGCCGCCGGTGCCGTTGCGGATGAAGAACGGCGGCAGGCCGTTGACGGTGCCGGCCTGGAGGTCCTCGCGCAGCGGCAGCTCGGCGCTGGTGAAGTAGGCGATGTTGCCCTCGACGTCGGCGTAGGCCCAGTTCTGGCCGCCGACGTCGAAGAGCTGCAGGCCCCGGCGGAAGTCGTCCAGGTTGCGGGCGTCGTCCCAGATCAGGAAGGTGTCGAGCTCCCGGGTGGCGCTGAAGCCGGTGTACTGGACGCTGAGGGCGGTCCCGGCCGCCTGGTCGAGCTGGATGATGGGGCCGTTGTTGCGCCGGGGCACGATCAGGGTGGCCGGCGGGATGGCCCCGCCCGGGGGCACCACGGTGAGGTTGTCGGGCGTGCCCGACCCGGGGTTGTTCTGGCGGAAGGTCTCGGGAATGGGGATCACCGGCTCCAGCTGGCCCTGGTAGACGGTGGCCAGGCCGCTGGGCGACGACGGGTCGGGGCGTAGCTGCTCGGCGTAGGTGTCGGTGACGTCCATCGGGTTGACGGTGGCGCCCCAGGAGATGAAGCGGTTGTGGCCGACGATCACCCCCGGCGTCCCGGCGAAGCCGCTTCCGCTGGCGTCGGTCTCGCCCCCCTGGAGGTGGACCGGGTAGAAGGTCGAGGGCGAGTCCAGGGCCAGGTGGGGGTCGTTGGCCAGCAGCGGGTGGCCGCCGGCGGCCACCCGGCCCGACACCGCCCACTGGTTGGAGCCGGTCTGGCCCCGGTCCTGGGACAGGGCCTGGCGCAGCAGTGGCACCTTGGCCGCGAGGGCGGCGTAGCGCTCGGCCAGCCGGCCCGCGGCGGCCAGCCGCTCGCCGGCCGGCCCGGTCGCCCGGGCGGCCCGGCCGGCCGCCGAGGCCGTGGCCGCGGCCGCCCCGGTGGCGTCGGGCACGGTCGAGGCGTCGGTGAACGGCTCCGAGCGCCACAGGTCCTGGAAGAACAGGGCGGTGCCGTCGAAGCCGGCCGCCTGCCCGGCCTGCTGGTAGCCGAGCAGGGCGGTGGTCAGCTCGATGTCGAGGTCGAAGGACAGCCCGAAGGCCTGGAGCTTGCCCACGGCCACGCTGTCCAGGGCGGTCCAGGGCCGGAACGAGGTCAGGCTGAGGGCCCCGTACTCGGGCGGCAGCGGGTTGCCGGCCACCCAGGCGTTGACGCCGTCGGCGTAGGCGGCCAGCACCGCCCGGGCATCGGCGGACAGGGCGGGCAGCGACCGGGCGGCCGCCCGGTGCAGCCCGATGGTCCGCAGCTGCACGTCGGTGGGGAGGGCGGCCGGCCCGAGCAGCTCGGCCAGCGTGCCCCCGGCCTGGCGGCGGCGCACGTCCATCTGGAACAGCCGGTCCTGGGCGTGGACCCACCCCTGGAGGAAGAACAGGTCGTGGCGTGACCCGGCCCGGATGTGGGCGATCCCGTCGGCGTCCCGGTCGACCCTGGCCGGCCCCTCCAGCCCGGGCACGTCCACCGGGTCGGCGGCCGCCCCCCG
>CALGFH010000158.1 GCA_937881255.1 uncultured Actinomycetes bacterium | reverse complement strand
GGGCGTAGCTGGAGAACAGCACGATCCCGGCCAGGGGCAGCATCCAGAACGACAGGGCGTTGACCCGCGGGAAGGCCATGTCCAGGGCGCCGATCTGGAGCGGCACGATGTAGTTCCCGAAGCCGGCCAGGATGGGGATGATGAACAGGAAGATCATCGTGGTGCCGTGCATGGTGAACAGCTCGTTGTAGCGCTGCTCGGCGAAGAACTGGGTCTCCGGCTGGGCCAGCTCGGCCCGGATGAACACCGCCAGCAGCCCGGCCACCCCGAACCAGAAGTACGAGTTCACCAGGTACATGATCCCGATCTTCTTGTGGTCGGTGGTGGTCAGCCATTCCGCGATCGGGTGGCGCCGAGGGCCGATGCCGTGGGCGGCGTCGGCGGCTGCCTCGGGCCTTGCTTGCGTGATCGCCATGGTGGTGCGCTCCTTACCCTGACCGAACGTTGAGCTTGCCCGACATGCCGGGATGGGCGTCGCAGTGGAAGTAGTAGGCGCCGGCCTTCAGCGCCGGCAGCTGGTAGGTCTTCGTCTCAGGACCGGGGAACACCGGCGTCTCATCCTGCGGGAGGACCCGGGGGGCGCTGGCGTCCTTGCCCTCGAAGAAGGCGACGTTGTGGGGCACCGCCTCCTGGTTCTCGAACTCGATCTCGAACGGGCGGTTCACGGGCCCGGCCAGGCAGTCCTTGTTGAAGGCGATGTCCTTGGCGGCGATCGACCGCGGGTTGGGGTCGTCGGGGCAGCCGCTGGCCGCCTCCTTCTTGGCCTTGGCCAGCCAGCGCTCGTACTCGGGGCGGTCGACGGCCCGGATGGTGAAGCGCATCGCCTGGTGGGCCAGGCCGCAGTACTCGGTGCACTGGCCGCCGTAGTCGCCCGGCTCGGTGATGGTGATGTCGAAGGTGTTGGTGTGGTCGGGGAAGGCGTCCCGCTTGAACAGGAACTCGCGCACGTAGAACGAGTGGATGACGTCCTGGGCCTGGGTGTTGAACCGGATCGGCTCGCCCACCGGCAGGTACACCACCGGCGGCTTGGCGATGGTGCCCTTGATGGTCAGGTCCTCGGGCGGCTGGCCGGCCGGCAGGGGCACCCGCTCACCCTGGTAGGTGAACTGCCACTGCCACTGGAAGCCGAGCACGTTGACCGTCACCCGTGGGTCGTCGGCCTTGGCCTCGACCCGGTTGAGGACCCCCCAGGAGACCACGAACAGGCCGGCCACGATCAGCAGCGGCACCACCGTCCAGACCACCTCGAGCAGGTTGTTGCCGTGGAACTGGGGCGGGAGCATGTCGTTGCGGCGCCGGTAGCGGACCACGGCGAACACGATCGCCGCCTCGACCAGCACGAAGATGATCGCGGCGGCGACGAACAGGATGTTGTAGAGGTCGCGGATCTCGACACCCTCTTCGGTGACCGGGGTGAGCGAGCCGCATCCCGCCAGCACCAGCACCGCCACCAGCACGATGCCGATCAGTCGTGCGCGTCGCATCGGAGTCCGGTCGCCTCGCTTCCTGGGGTGTTCGAGTCGGGAACGACTGTACCTCATGCCCCTCCCCGGACCACCGCATCCAGCGCCATGGCGCCGAAGAGGAGGGCCAGGTAGGTGTTGGAGAAGCTGAACAGCCGGATGGCCCGCCGGCCGTCGAGGTCGCGGCGCAGCTCAAGGGCCCGCCAGATGAACGCCCCGCCCAGGGCCACGGCCGCGGCCAGGTACAGCGCCCCCATGCGCCCGGCCGGGTACAGCAGCAGGGTCACGGCGACCAGCAGCACCGTGTAGTACAGGATCTGGGTCGAGGTCTCCCTGGCCCCCCTGACCACCGGCAGCATCGGCACCCCGGCGGCCGCGTAGTCGTCCTTGTAGCGCAGCGACAGCGCCCAGAAGTGCGGCGGGGTCCAGTAGAAGATGATCGCGAACAGCACCAGGGCCGGCAGGTCGACCCGGCCCGTGACCGCCGACCAGCCGACCAGCACCGGCACCGCCCCGGCGGCCCCGCCGATGACGATGTTCTGGGTCGAGCGGCGCTTGAGGCCGATGGTGTAGACGAACACGTAGAACAGGATGGCCGAGGTGGCCAGCACGGCCGAGAGCAGGTTCACGGTCGCCCACAGCCACACGAACCCGGCCACCCCAAGGACCAGCCCGAAGCGGAGCGCGTCGCCCGGCTCGACCCGGTGGGCGGGCAGCGGCCGCCGGGCGGTCCGGCGCATCAGGGCGTCGATGTCGCGGTCCAGGTAGCAGTTGAGGACATTCGCGCTGGCCGCGGACAGGGCCCCGCCGAACAGGGTGGCCGCCATCAGCCAGGGCGACGGCACCCCCCTGGCGGCGATGAACATGGTCGGGACGGTGGTGACCAGCAGCAGCTCGATGATGCGGGGCTTGGTCAGCAGGAAGTAGGCCCTGGCCGACTGGCCGGCGCTGCGGGCCGGGGCCGGCTCGGGCTCGGCCGGGTCGCGGGCCGGGGTGCCACAGAACCGGTCGGCGTGCAGCACCAGGGCCACCATGGTCCCCCAGAGCAGGGCGCCGACGGCCAGGTGGGGGACGACGGTCAGGGCGGACAGACGGTTGGCCACATTGGCCACGCCCAGGCCGATCTGGACGGCCACCAGGCCGGCGGCGTAGCCGGCCAGCCTGGTCACCGTTGGGTGGGCCCGCTGGGTGCGCCGGGCCACCAGGAAGGTGGCGACGACCAGGGCCCCGACCAGCACGGCCAGGGTGCGGTGGAGCAGCTGGATGCGGGCGACGCTCGGCCCCAGGTCGGGCAGGAGCACGTTCAGGGGGTAGGCCAGCCCGGCGTGGTAGCCGGTCACCGTCGAGCCGACCAGCATCTGCAGGTAGGTCAGGCCGGCCCCGGCCGCGACCAGGCGCACGAAGCGGCGGTCCTGGCCCTGGCGGCGGGACCGGTCGGCCGGCCACCGGGCCCGGAAGCCGATGTAGATGAGCAGGGCGACCAGGGCCAGGGCGGTGGCCAGGTGCAGGGTGACCGACTCGGCCTCCAGCTTCCACCAGACCACGAACGCCCCGATGACGGCCTGGCTCAGCACCATGACCAGGGCGGCCACCGAGGCCCGGCGGACCACCCGGTCCTGGCCGGTCCGCCAGGCGGCGACCACCAGCCAGGCGACCAGCGCCATCACCACCGAGGCGATCAGCCGGTGGGAGTGCTCGATCCAGGCGTGCAGCTCGGCCGGGGGGACGAGCTTGCCGAAGCAGCGCGGCCAGTCGGGGCAGCCCAGCCCGGAGTCGGTTGCCCGGACCAGGCCCCCGACCGCGATCAGCACGAAGGTGGCCGCGATGGTGACGACGGCGAGGCGCCGGAACCGGGTCAAGTGGTCGTCCGTGTAGCCATGGTCGGAGCATAGTGTTGCACCATGGAGACGCGCACGGGGGACGGGCGGCTGGCCGCCTGGATCTTCGACCTGCCGGTGGTGGAGCTGCGGGCCGGGTACCGGTCGGCGGTCTACTTCGACCGGTCCCGGAGGATCCTGGCCGCCGAGGGCGACCACACCCGGGTGACCATGCAGGTGTTCCAGCGCTCGGACGCCATGGTGGCCTGCGGCGTCGACGAGGCCCTGGCCGTGCTCGCCCTGGGGGCGGGCGAGTTCCGCGACCCGGACGCCGCCGACCAGGCCTTCGCCGCCTACCTGACCGCCCGCGACGCCGCCCGCCGGGCCCGCTCCCGCGGCGGCGAGGCCTGGGTCGAGGGGATGCGGGCCCAGGTGGAGGCCGAGGCCGCCTTCGACCGCCACTGGCGCCGGGCCGGGCCGGGCGAGCTGGAGGTGTCGGCGCTGCGCGACGGCGACCGGGTCGACGCCTGGGAGCCGGTGATCGAGCTCACCGGCCCCTACCGCCTGGTCGCCCACCTGGAGAGCGTCTACCTGGGCGCCCTGGCCCGCCGGACCCTGGTCGCCAGCAACGTCCGCCGGGTGGTGGACGCGGCCGGGGGCAAGCCGGTGCTGTTCTTCGCCGACCGCTTCGACCACTGGGCGACCCAGGGCGGCGACGGCTACGCCGCCTTCGTCGGCGGCGCCCAGGGGGTGGCCACCGACGCCCAGGCCGCCTGGTGGGGCGAGCGCGGCCTCGGCACCATCCCCCACGCCCTGATCGCCACCTTCGGCGGCGACACGGTGGCCGCGGTGGCCGCCTTCGCCCGCCAGTTCCCCGGGGTGCCGCTGATCGCCCTGGTCGACTTCGACAACGACTCGGTCGCGACCTCGCTGGCCTGCGCCAGGGCGTTCGGGGAGCGGCTGTGGGGGGTGCGGCTGGACACCTCCGGGACCATGGTCGACCGCGCCCTGTGGTCGGAGATGGGGCAGTTCGCCCCCACCGGGGTCAACCGGCGCCTGGTCGAGAAGGTCCGCCAGGCCCTGGACTCCGAGGGGTTCGACCACGTCCGGGTGATCGTCTCGGGCGGCTTCACCGCCGAGCGGATCGCCGCCTTCGAGGCCACCGGGGTCCCGGTCGACTCCTACGCCGTCGGCTCCGCGCTGCTCAAGGGGAGCGCCGACTACACCTCCGACGTGGTCCTGCGCGAGGGCCGCCCCTGCGCCAAGGTCGGCCGGACCCACCGCCCGTCGGCCCGCCTCCGGCCGGTCGACCTCAGCGCCCACAGGGGCGCCGAGGCCCCGGTATAGACTGCCGGCCATGCCCCAGCTACCTCCCGGCATCCGCCGCGCCCTGCGCCAGAAGGCCCTGGCCGCCTCCCGGCGGCTGTCCACCGGCCCCGAATGGGAGCGGCACGTCCGCCACGAGCTCGACCTGCTCGCGCCTGGGGAGGCCTGGCGGGAGGCGGTGACCGAGGGCTACCACCGGCTCTACTACGAGTCCGGGGAGGCCGGCGGGACCTGGAAGGACACCAGGTTCCTGGGCGTCACCACCTGGAAGGTCCCCCTCGACCTGTGGGTCTACCAGGAGCTGCTGGCCGAGCTGCGGCCCGGCCTGATCGTCGAGACCGGCACCGCCCACGGCGGCAGCGCCCTGTACCTGGCCACCCTGTGCGAGGCCATCGGCCGCGGCCAGGTGGTCAGCGTCGACATCGGCCACTGGCCCGACCGGCCGGCCCACCCGCGGCTCACCTACCTGACCGCCTCCTCGACCGACCCGGAGGTGGTCGCCCAGGTGGCCGAGCGGGCCCAGGGGGCGGGCACGGTGCTGGTGGTGCTGGACTCCGACCACAGCCGCGACCACGTCCTGGCCGAGCTGCGGGCCTATGCCCCGATGGTCACCCCGGGCAGCTACCTGGTCGTCGAGGACACCAACGTCAACGGCCACCCGGTGTACGAGGCCTTCGGGCCCGGGCCGATGGAGGCCGTCCAGGACTTCCTCAAGGAGCGCGACGACTTCGAGGTCGACCGCTCGCGGGAGAAGTTCCTGTTCACCTTCAACCCGGGCGGCTGGCTGCGCCGGCGCGGCTGACGGCGAGGAGACGGCGATGCAGTTCCGCAGGCTGGGCAGGGACGGGCCGGAGATCTCGGTGGTCGGGGTCGGCGCCTGGGCGATCGGCGGCCCCTGGAAGTTCGGCTGGGGGCCGCAGGACGACGACGAGTCGATCGCCGCCCTCCACAAGGCGTTCGAGTCGGGGGTGAGCTGGGTCGACACCGCCGCCGTGTACGGCCTCGGCCACTCCGAGGAGGTCGTCGGGCAGGTGGTGCGCGAGCACGGCGGCGAGGTGCTGACCTTCACCAAGTGCGGCCGGCCCTGGTACGGGCGGGAGGGCAACGAGCCGACCTACGACCTGCGCCCCGAGACGATCCGGTTCGAGCTCGAGCAGAGCCTCAAGCGCCTCGGCACCGACCACGTCGACCTGTACCAGTTCCACTGGCCGGACACCGAGACGGGCACGCCGGTGGAGGACTCCTGGGCGGCCATGGCCGAGCTGGTCGAGGAGGGCAAGGTCCGCTGGGCCGGGGTGTCGAACTTCGACGTCGGGCTGCTGGAGCGCTGTGAGCGGATCCGCCACGTCGACTCCCTGCAGCCGCCCTACAGCCTGCTCGACCGGGCGGCCGCGGCCGAGCTGATCCCCTGGGCGGCGGCCAACGGCACCGGGGTCATCTGCTACAGCCCGCTCGGCTCGGGCCTGCTCACCGGCAGCTTCGACGCCGAGCGGGTCCGCAACCTGCCCGAGGGCGACTGGCGCCGCACCGACGACGACTTCCGCCCGCCCCGGCTGGAGGCCAACCTCGAGCTGGCCCGGCGGCTGGAGCCGCTGGCCGAGCGCCACGGGGTCCCGGTGGCCGCCGTGGCCGTGGCCTGGGCCCTGGCCACCGACGGGGTCACCGGGGCGATCGTCGGGGCCCGCCGCCCCTCCCAGGTCGACGGCTGGCTGCCGGCCGGCAACCTGCGGCTGGACGCGGACGACCTGGCCGCGCTCGGCTAGGTAGAAGTACCGGCAAAAGGGGCTTGTCCGCACAAGAAGAAGGGCCGCGGTGGCTCCGCGGCCCCCTTCTGGCGTCGTCGTGACGACTGACGCTACCCGCCCCCACGGCGTGTCCCAGGACCCCGCAACGGCCTGATCCCCCAGAGCAGGCCGCCGGAGAAGAGCGGTCCCGGGTCCCGCCGTCCCCATAATCGGGGGCGGTCTGTACCCGCATCGCGGAGTCTAGTTCGAGGTAACTAGTCATTGCAAGTCCCGATTCGTCCACCGGGGGCCGGGGCTTCGGCCCCCGAACCCCCGTTCGTCCGGTACCGTTGAGGGGATGGCCCGGACCTACGTGCTCGACACCAACGTGCTCATCGCCGACCCGGAGGCCCCGGGTCGCTTCCAGGAGCACGACATCGCGATCCCGCTGACCGTGGTCGAGGAGCTGGACAAGCTCAAGACCAGGCCGGACGAGACCGGGGCGTCGGCCAGGCGGGCCATCCGGACCCTGGAGCGGCTCCGCCAGCAGGGCAACCTCTCGGAGGGGGTCGAGCTGGCGGGGGGCGGCCGCATCCGGGTCGAGGTCAGCCTGGCCTCACGGCTCGACCTCCCCGACGCCCTCTCGGCGGACTCGAGCGACAACCGGATCCTGGCCACCACCGCCAACCTGGCCAAGGAGCTGGCCGGGGAGCGCGAGGTGGTGCTGGTCTCCAAGGACGCCAGCCTGCGCATCAAGGCCGAGGCCCTCAAGCTGCTGGCCGAGGAGTACCGCCACGAGCGGGTGGCCATCGAGGAGGGCTACCTGGGGGTGGCCATCTGCGAGCAGGCCGCCGGGATCGACGCCATCTACGCCGCCCGGGGCGGCGAGATCACCACCGACCAGCCCCTGTGGGCCAACCAGTTCGTGGTCCTGCGCTCGGGCAGCCAGAGCGCCCTTGGCCAGGTCCGCCGGACCGTCGAGGCCGGCGAGCCGGTCGAGGTCACCCTGGTCGGGGAGCCGCCCGAGACCTTCGGGGTCAGGGCCCGCTCCAAGGAGCAGCAGTTCGCCCTGCACCTGCTCCACGACCCCAAGGTGCCGCTGGTGTCGCTGGCCGGCAACGCCGGCACCGGCAAGACCTACCTGGCCGTGGCCGCCGGGCTGGAGGCGACCCTGGAG
Source organism: uncultured Actinomycetes bacterium (assembly GCA_937881255.1). Lineage (GTDB taxonomy): Bacteria > Actinomycetota > CALGFH01 > CALGFH01 > CALGFH01 > CALGFH01. The sequence continues at coordinate 24,373 of CALGFH010000158.1, read as the reverse complement.
CAGGGCGCGTACGACCGGGTGCTGGTGTTCCGCCCGGTGGTCCCGGTCGGCCGCCAGGACCTCGGCTTCCTGCCCGGCGACGTCGACGAGAAGATCTCCCCCTGGATGAAGGCCATCCACGACACCCTGGCCCAGCTGTTCCGGGGCAGCCACGACGCCGACCGGCGCGAGAGCTACACCCAGGACCTGGTCCAGGGGCTGCTCGACGACGGCACGGTGCAGCTGGAGCCCCTGACCTTCATCCGCGGGCGCACCTTCGCCCGCACCTTCGCCATCCTGGACGAGGCCCAGAACGTCGAGTACGGGGTGCTGCGCTCGCTGGCCAGCCGGCTCGGCGAGGGCTCCAAGCTGGTCCTGTGCCACGACACCTCCCAGGTCGACCACCCCTATGTCGACCCGGACTCCGGGGTCGCGGCCATGATCGAGCGGCTCAAGGGCGAGCCGCTGTTCGGCCACGTCACCCTCGTCAAGGGCGAGCGCAGCCCGGTCGCCGAGCTGGTCGCCCGCAAGCTGTAGGAGGCCACCTCCATGACCGAGCCCTCCGACGACCTCGGCCCCACCGACCGGGAGCTGCTGCGACGGGCCGAGCTGGCCCTGACCCAGCTCAACAACCACCACGGCCTTGAGCCCGACCAGTCGGCCACCCTGACCGCCATCCGGCTGCGCCTGGAGGGCAAGTCGCGGGCCTCCCTGGACGACCTGCTGGTCGCCGGCAAGGACCTCGGCGGCAAGGACCCCCTGAGCGAGGCCATGACCCGCCGCCAGCAGGCCCCCAGCTTCGACGACCTGGTCGCCGGGGCCGAGCGGAAGCCCAAGAAGTCCCTGGACGACCTGCTCTGAGGGCAAGCAATCCGAGCTTGGACAAACCTGTCTAAAGGTTGCATGGTGGACTAGACTCCGGGGGCTGCCGTCGCACCCTGCCGGAGGTCCCGCGATGAAGCGCCGTCCGAGCCGTGCCCTGCTGGCCGCCCTCCTCGCCGCCCTGTTCCTGGCCGCCACCGCCCCCGCCGCCCCGGCCAAGGGCGGCCGGGAGCTCACCAAGCAGCCGGTGGCCACCGGCACCGGGGGGGCGATCGCCACCGTCGACCTGGACGCCTCCGCGGCCGGCCTGGAGGTGCTGCGTCACGGCGGCAACGCGGTCGACGCCGCGGTCGCGGCCGCGGCCACCCTCGGGGTCACCGAGGCGTACTCGGCCGGCATCGGCGGCGGCGGGTTCATGGTCGTCTACCTGGCCGGCAAGCGCCGGGTGGTGACCATCGACGGCCGCGAGACCGCCCCGGCGGCCTTCGCCGAGGACAGCTTCATCGACCCGGCCACCGGGGAGCCGATCCCCTTCGCCGAGCGGGTCACCAGCGGCCTCGGGGTCGGCGTGCCCGGCACGGTCGCGACCTGGCAGCGGGCCCTGCGCCAGTACGGCACCAGGCCGCTGGGCAAGCTGCTGCGGCCGGCCATCCGGGTCGCCGAGCGCGGCTTCGTGGTCGACCAGACCTTCGCCGACCAGACGGCCAGCAACGCCGCCCGCTTCGCCGCCTTCCCGGCGACCGCCGAGCTGTTCCTGCCCGGCGGGGCGCCCCCGGCGGTCGGGTCGGTGCTGCGCAACCCCGACCTGGCCGACACCTACCGGCGGCTGGCCCGCTCCGGCGGGGCCGCGTTCTACCGGGGCCGCATCGCCGAGGCGATCGCCGACACCGTCCAGGACCCGCCGGTCGACCCCGCCTCGACCCTGAACGTCCGCCCCGGCCTGATGACCGAGGCCGACCTGGCCGCCTACCGGGCCCTCGACCGGGCCCCGACCCGGGTCGGCTACCGCGGCTACCGGGTCTACGGCATGGGCCCGCCGTCAAGCGGCGGCTCCACCGTCGGCGAGGCCCTCAACATCCTCGAGGGCTACGACCTGGCCGGCGGGTCCTACACCGAGGCGCTGTTCCGCTACCTGGAGGCCACCCGCCTGGCCTTCGCCGACCGCAACCGTTGGGTCGGCGACCCCGACTACGTCGACGTGCCCCTCCGGGGGCTGCTCAGCCAGGGCTTCGCCGACGAGCGGCGCTGCCTGATCGGCGAGCGGGCCAACGTCAGCCCGGTCCCGCCCGGCGACCCGTTCCCGCCGTTCGGCCCCGGATGCCCGGCCGGTGGGGTGGCCGTGGCCAGCCCGGCCGAGCGGCCGGCGACCACCCACCTGAGCGTGGCCGACCGCTGGGGCAACGTCGTCAGCTACACCCTGACCATCGAGCAGACCGGCGGCAGCGGCATCGTCGTCCCCGGCCACGGCTTCCTGCTCAACAACGAGCTGACCGACTTCAACCCCGTGCCGCTGTTCGAGGGCGTGCCCGACCCCAACCTGCCCGCGCCGGGCAAGCGGCCCCGCTCCTCGATGAGCCCGACGATCGTGTTCCGCGACGGCCGGCCGGTGCTGGCCATCGGGTCGCCGGGCGGGGCCACCATCATCACCACCGTGCTCCAGATCCTGGTCGAGCACCTCGACCTTCGCCGGAGCCTGCCCGAGGCGATCGCCGCCCCCCGGGTCTCCCAGCGCAACAGCGATCCCGGCGACGCCGAGCCGGCCTTCCTGGCCAGCCCGGAGGCGGCCGAGCTCCAGGCCCTGGGCGAGCTGTTCCGCCCGGCCCCGGCCACGGCGCCGCTGCCGTCGGAGATCGGGGCCGCGGCCGGGATCGCCTTCGGCCGCCACGGCCTGCTCCAGGCGGCCGCCGAGCCGGTCCGCCGCGGCGGCGGCAGCGCCCTGGTCGTCCACCCACGTCGTCCCTAGGAGGGTTCCCATGCCCGATCGGATCAGCCGCAGGAGCTTCCTCAAGGCCTCGGGAACGGCCGGGGCGGCCGGGGCGCTTGCCGGCGCCGGGACCGTCGCCAATGCTGGGGCCGCCATGGCCGACACCGACCACGAGGTGCCCTCGTTCCCGTTCGAGGAAGCCACCATCGCCGAGCTCGGTGCGGCGATGGCGGCGGGGCGGCTCAGCTCGCGCCGGCTCACCCAGGCCTACCTGCGGCGGATCCGCCAGATCGACCTGTCGGGGATCAAGCTCAACTCGGTGATCGAGGTCAACCCCGACGCCCTCGAGATCGCCCGCGAGCTCGACGCCGAGCGCCGGGACCGCGGCCCCCGCGGGCCCCTGCACGGCATCCCGCTGCTGGTCAAGGACAACTTCGCCACCCGCGACAAGATGGAGACGACCGCCGGGTCGCTGGCCCTGCTCGGGGCCGAGGTGCCCCGGGACGCGTTCGTGATCCGGCGGCTGCGCCGGGCCGGGGCGGTCATCCTGGGCAAGGCCAACCTGTCGGAGTGGGCCAACTTCCGCTCCACCCAGTCCTCCAGCGGCTGGTCGGGCCGGGCCGGCCAGTGCCTCAGCCCCTATGTCCTCGACCACAACCCGTGCGGCTCCAGCAGCGGGTCGGGCACCTCCATCGCCGCCAACCTGGCCGCCGCCTCCCTGGGCACCGAGACCGACGGGTCGATCGTCTGCCCGTCGTCCCACAACGCCCTGGTCGGGATCAAGCCGACCCTTGGGCTGACCAGCCGCTCGGGCGTGGTCCCGATCGCCCACAGCCAGGACGTGACCGGCCCCATGGCCCGCACCGTGGCCGACGCGGCCACCCGTGCTCGGGGCCATGACCGGGGTCGACCCCCGCGACCGGCCACCGCCTCCTCCCGCGGCCACAGCTACCGCGACTACCGCCGCTTCCTCGACCCCGACGGCCTGCGCGGGGCCCGGATCGGCATCTGGCGCGAGGGCGTGTTCGGGGTCAGCCCCGAGGCCGACGCGGTCGCCGAGGCGGCCATCGCCGACCTCAGCCGGCTGGGCGCGACCGTGGTCGACCCGGCCGACATCCCCAACGTCCCCGACGTGTTCGACCCCGAGTTCACCGTGCTCCTGTACGAGTTCAAGGCCGACATCGCCGCCTACCTGTCGGAGCTGCGCAACACCTCGATGCGGACCCTGGCCGACCTGATCGCCTTCAACGAGGCCAACGCCGAGCGGGAGCTGCGCTGGTTCGGCCAGGAGATCTTCCTGCTCGCCGAGGCCACCGGCGGCCTGGACGACCCGGCCTACCTGGAGGCCCTGGCGACCTCCCAGCGGGTCGCCCGCGAGGGCATCGACTCGACCATGGACCGCTTCGACCTCGACGCCATCTTCAGCCTCACCGGCAGCCCGCCCTGGACCACCGACCTGGTCAACGGCGACCACTTCCTGACCTCCAGCTCGACCCCGTCGGCGGTGTCCGGCTACCCCAACCTGACCGTGCCCGGCGGCTACGCCTTCGGCGAGCTCCCGGTCGGGGTCAACTTCATCGGCCGCCGCTGGTCCGAGCCCACCCTGATCAAGCTGGCCTCCGGCTTCGAGCACGGCACAAGGCACCGCCACGCCCCCCGCTTCCTCCCCACCCTGGGCGTCAAGGAGTTCCTGCCCCGCGACACCAACACCCGCAAGGCCACCGCCGCCACCGCCGCCCGCGCCAGGTCGAGGAACCGGGCCCGCACCGAGCCCTCCAAGAGCCAGCAGAAGCTGTCCGGCCTCTAGCGCCGGCGTTCCTGTCACAGCTCCGGGTGGTGCCTTGTCTTCAAGGGAACACACCACGCGGAAGGAACCATCATGCGAGTGTTCGTCGCGGGAGCGACCGGGGCGCTGGGGCGGCACCTCGTCCCTGGGCTGGTCGCCGAGGGTCACGAGGTCACCGCCACCACCAGGACGCCCGGCAAGGTCGCGCGGTTGCGCGAGGCGGGCGCGGAGCCGGTGGTCGTCGACGGGCTGGATCGCCAGGCGGTGATGGCGGCGGTGCTGGCCGCCGCGCCGGAGGTGATCGTGCACCAGATGACCGCGCTGGCCGACCTGCGGAGCCTCCGCAAGGTCGACCAGGGGTTCGCCGCCACCAACGAGCTCCGGACCAGGGGCACCGACAACCTGCTGGCGGCCGCGGCGCGGGCGGGCACCCGCCGGGTCGTCGCCCAGAGCAACGCGGGCATGTACGAGCGCTCCGGCGGCCCGGTGAAGACCGAAGAGGATCCGCTCGCCTCGCGGCCGCCCTCCCCGTCGTCGGCGCGGTCGCTGGCGGCGATCACGCATGTGGACACGACCGTGCCGCTGGCGGCACCAGAGGGGATCGTGCTGCGCTACGGCGGCTTCTACGGGCCGGGCGTCTCGGATCCCCTGCTGGACATGGTGCGCAAGCGGCGGGTGCCGGTGATCGGCGGCGGGACCGGGATCTCGTCGTTCATCGAGATCACCGACGCCGCGGCCGCGACGCTCGCCGCGGTCGAGCGCGGCGGTCCTGGCGCCTACAACGTCGTGGACAGCGACCCGGCGCCGGTCGCGGAGTGGCTGCCGTACCTGGCCGAGGTCGCCGGCGCCAAGCCGCCGCCGCGCATGCCCGCCTGGCTGGGGCGGCTGCTCGCCGGAGCGTTCGTCGTGGACCAGATGACCAGCTGGCGTGGGGCCTCGAACGAGAAGGCGAGGAAAGAGCTCGGCTGGGAGCCGCGGTACCCGAGCTGGCGGGAGGGATTCCGTGCCTGGGCCGGCGGATGAGACGGGCGCGGCCGGGTACCGGCCGCTGCTGTTCTCCATCGCCTACGGGATGACCGGATCGGTGGGCGACGCCGAGGACATCGTGCAGGACGCGTTCCTCGGCCTGACCCGGGCGCGCCAGGCGGGAACCACGATCGCCGACCCGAAGGCGTACCTGACCACGGCGGTGACGCGGCTGGGGATCAACCACCTGCGCTCGGCGCGGGTCCGGCGGGAGACGTACGTGGGGGACTGGCTGCCCGAGCCGGTCGTCGTGCCCGCCGACGGGCCGGCCGAGCACGCCGAGCTGGCCGACTCGCTGTCGATGGCGTTCCTCGTGCTGCTGGAGGCCCTCTCGCCGGTGGAGCGGGCGGTGTTCATGCTGCGCGAGGTGTTCGGCTACGGCTACCCGGATGTGGCCAGGATCACCGGCAAGACCGAGGTGAACTGCCGGCAGATCTTCGCCCGGGCCAGGCAGCGCATCGCCGCCGGAGGGCAGGGGCGCGACAGCGCCCGACCCCCGGCGCGGCGGGCCGAAGGTGAGGAGCTCGCCCGCAGGTTCTTCGAGGCCGCCGCCGGCGGCGACATGGACGCGCTGCTCGGCATGCTCGCGCCCGACGTGGTGCTCCACGGGGACGGCGGCGGCAAGGCCCAGGCGGTCGGGAAGCCGCTGGCCGGGCGGCAGCGCGTCATGCGGCTGCTCGCCGGCGGGCTCCGCCGCGCCCGGACCCTCGGCGCCTCCCTCCGGCTGGCCTGGGTCAACGGCCAGCCGGGGGCCGTGCTCTACGACGCCGAAGGGCGCGTGGTCGGCGTGGTCGAGCTCGACGTCGCCGACGGCGTGGTCCAGACGATCCGCGCGGTGGCCAATCCCGACAAGCTTGGTCACATCGGTCCGGTGTCCGATCTGGCGCGACTGCCGGACCGGGAGCTCGGCTAGCGGCGCAGGGCGGCGACCTCGGCGACCACGGCGTCGCACTCGTCGTCGGTGGTGTAGAGGTGGGGGCCGAGGCGGAGGCCGGCGCCGGGGCGGTAGTCGCAGGTGTAGCCGCGGGCGATCAGGGCGGCGGTGACCCGCTCGGCGCCGTCGAAGTCGACGACCACGCTGCCGCCGCGGCGGTCGAGGTCGGTGGGGCCGCGGACCACGGCGCCCTGGGCCTGGAAGCCCTCGAGCAGGCGGGCGACCTGGCGGCGGGACTTGGCCCGGATGGCGTCGACCCCGGCCTCGGCGACGATCCGGTAGCCCTCGGCGGCCATCACGTGGGCGGCGACGTTGGGGGTGCCGGTGACGAAGCGGCCGGCCCCGGCGGCCAGGGTGATCGGGCTGGGCTCGAAGGCGAACGGGGCCTGGTGGCCGAACCAGCCGACCAGCCGGGGGGCCAGGGTGGCGGCCACCTCCGGGCGGGCGTACAGGTAGCCGGTGCCGGGGCCGCCCAGCAGCCACTTGACCGAGCCGCCGACCAGCAGGTCGACCCCGAGGGCGCCGACGTCGATCGGGACCGTCCCGGCCGACTGGTAGGTGTCGAGCATGACCAGCGCCCCCACCTCGTGCGCCCGGGCGACCACGGGGGCCGCGTCCAGCAGGGCCGAGGAGCGGAAGGCGACGTGGGTCACCGCGACCAGGGCCGTCTGGTGATCGATCGCCTCCAGCAGCCGCTCGGTGTCGACGGTCAGGTCCCGGGAGGGGACGGCCTCGACCTTGGCCCCGAGGGTCTCCTGGGCCCGGTACAGGTAGTCGCAGGTCGGGAACTCGAGGTCGGTGGTGACGAGCCGGCTGCGCTCGCCCGACCAGTCGAAGCAGGACAGCACCTGGCCGGCCAGGACCGACACGTTGGGCCCGAGGGCGACCGACCCCGCCGGGGCCGCGAACAGCCCCTCCAGCAGGGCCGCGGTGGCCCGGATCTGCTCCAGCCAGCCCGTCCAGGCCACCACCCCCTCGGCGGCCCACTCGGCCGCGAACCGGGCCAGGGCGTCCGGCGCCCCCTCCGGCATCGGGCCCAAGGTGTGGGCGGCGAAATACGGGCCGCGGGCCAGGGTCGGGAACCGGTCACGGTAGGCGAGCAGCTCGTCCACTCCCAGCCTCCTCCAGCCTCCGACGGTGGGGCCCGGCCGTCACATGCTCCCACTACCGTATGCTCGCCGGCACCGACCGCACACCCTCACCCCAAGGATGCAGCGTGGACCTGAAGCTGGAAGTGATCCCCATCCCGGTCTCCGACGTCGACGCGGCCAAGGCCTTCTACGTCGAGCAGGTCGGCTTCAACCTGGACCACGACGCCCGCCCCACCGAGCAGATGCGGGTCGTGCAGATGACCCCGCCCGGCTCGGCCTGCTCGGTGGTGATCGGCCAGGGCCTGCCCCTGGGCGAGCCCGGCTCGGTCAAGGGCGTGCAGCTGGTGGTCGAGGACCTCGACGCCGTCCGCGAGCAGCTGGCCGGCCGGGGCGTCGGCGTCAGCGACATCCAGCAGCTCGGGCCCGAGGGCACGCCCGGCTCGCGCTTCGCGTTCTTCGACGACCCGGACGGCAACACCTGGGCCGTCCAGGAGCTGAAGCGCTGATCAGTCGCGGACCTGGCGGCCGGCGTACAGGGCCAGGCAGCCGCCCAGGGCGAGCACGAAGGCGAGGGTGACGACCAGGCCGGCCCGGGCCACCGGGATGGTGCCCTGGCCGGCCAGGCGGGCGGCCGCGGCGTACACCGTCCAGCCGGCGGCCGGGGCCCACTGGGGGGCGAGCACCAGCTCGCCCAGGAGCGCGTAGGCGAGCAGGGCGACCACTCCGGCCAGGGCGCCCCGCAGGATCAGGGCGCAGGCCGCCCCCAGGAGGCCGTAAGTGAGTGTGGCGGCCAGCGCCGCGGCAAGGGCGGCCTGGTGGGCGGGGGCGTTCCAGGCCGCCCCGGCGACGATGCCGCCGCCCGCCTGGAGCAGGGCCGCGACCGTGACCGCGAGCAGGCTCTGGACCGCCCACCAGGCCAGCGACAGGACGGCGGCCACGGCCAGCTGGTAGCCGGCGAAGCGCAGCCGGCGCGGGTCGCGGGCCAGCAGGGCCCGCTCGGTGGCCCAGCCGAACTCGGACCCGACCACGGCCGCGACCAGCACCCCGAACACCAGCCCGCCGGGCACGGCCAGCACCCGCAGGCCGCCAAGGACCAGGTCGTCGCCGGCCCCGCCCAGCCCCTCGGCGGTCACCGCCCCCAGCAGCTCGGCCCCGGCCAGGGCCATCGCCTGGACCGAGAACGCGGCCAGCACCACCGGCCGCCTGGCCAGCTCGCGGGCCCGCAGCCCGACCGCCCCGGCGAACGGGCGGCTGCGCCGCTCGGCCCGGTGCCGCGGCGCCCCCACGGCGGCCGCCCCGGCCACCCGCTGCCGCCTCACCGGAACGCCTCGGCGACCGGCGGGTCGAACGGGGGCTCCAGCCTGGCCTCCCGGTCGGTCGGCGGGCGCGGCGGGTCGGGGGCCAGGCCGCTGGTCACCTCGGCGTAGGCCAGCTCCAGGGTGGGGGAGCGGCGCAGGTCGGAGGGGTAGACCCCGGCGGCGGCCAGGGCCCGGGCGATCACGCTGCCGTCGGGCCGGCCGACCTGGAAGGCGGCGCCCGTCTCGACCAGCACCTTGCCGTTGTCCCGCCAGCAGATCAGGCGCAGGGCCCGCAGCGCCGCCAGGGCCGCCTCGGGGTCGCCGACGGTGACCTCGAACCGGCCGGCGGCCGGGCCCAGCTCGGTCGGGGGGCCCTCCTCGACCAGCCGGCCGGCCGCCATCAGCCCCACCCGGGTGCAGAGCCGCTCGGCGTCGTCCAGCTGGTGGCTGGACAGCAGCACCGTCCCGCCCCTGGCCACGTGGTCTCCCAGCAGGTCGTTGACCCGGCGGCGGTGGCCCGGGTCGAGCCCGACCGTCGGCTCGTCCAGGACCAGCAGGTCGGGCGGCCCGACCAGGGCGGCCGCGGTGGCCAGGACCTGGCGCATGCCCGAGGAGTAGGTGGCCGTCGGCCGGTCGGCCATGCGGCCCAGCCCGAGCAGCCCGACCACCCGGTCGGCCTCGGCGTCGGGGGCCTGGGCCCAGCGGGCGATCAGCAGGAGGTACTCGCGGCCGGTGAGCCGCGGGGACAGGGCCGGGGCCTCGATCAGGCTGCCGACCCGCCGGGGCCGCGCCCCGGCGGCCGAGCGCGGGTCGCGGCCGAGCAGCCGTACCTGGCCGGCGTCGGCCCGGAGCAGCCCGAGGGCCACCCGCAGGGCGGTCGTCTTGCCGGCCCCGTTCGGCCCGATCAGCCCGTACAGCTCGCCCTCGTCGACGCGCAGGTCGAGGCCGGCGAGCACCATGGTTCGCCCGAAGCGCCGGTAGACGCCCCCGAGCTCGACCGCCGCCGTCGCCGGCCTCCTTTGATCGCCGTGGTTGCGTGCGCAATTGAACACCACAGCTGCGCCGGACCGGGCATCTGGAGGCTGGTGTGGCCGCCCTCGCCGGGTTACAACGCTGCCATGAAGACGGCTCCGGTCACCTCCCGGGAGGCGGCGGTCCTGGCCGCGCTGGCCGCCGGGATCCTCGGGGAGGCCTACGACCCGGCGGTGCCCGGCCGGATGCTGGAGATCCTGGGCCGGACGGCCAACCGGCGCGACCGCGAGCAGCTGCTGGGCGTGCTCCGGGCGCTCGACTCGCGGGCCGGGGCGCTGCTGCTCACCGGCCGGGCGGTGCCGCTGCCGGGTGCCGGCGCGGCCGCGGCCGAGGCGGTGGTGCGGCGCTGGGCCAAGGGGCTGCCGCCACAGCGGCGCCTGGCCGCCGCCGTCGGCCCGGTGGCCCTGCTGGCCGCCTACGCCTGGCCGGGCCCGGCCCGCGACGCCACCGGCTACCCGGGGCCGCTCGGCCCGGCCCCCGACGTGCCCCGGCGCCTGGAGCCGCTGCGCCCCCAGGGCGAGGAGGAGCTGGCCTGTGACGTGGTCGTGGTCGGGTCGGGGGCCGGCGGCGGGGTGGTCGCGGCCGGGCTGGCCCGGGCCGGCCTGGACGTGGTCGTGCTCGAGAAGGGCGGGTACGCGGCCGAGCGCGACTTCACCCACCAGGAGGGCGACGCCTACCGCGACCTGTACCTGTACGCCATGACCCTGACCACCGACGACCTGGGCTGCCGGATCATCGCCGGGTCGACCCTGGGCGGGGGCACGGTGGTCAACTACTCGACCTCGTTCGTCACCCCGCCGGCGGTCCTGGCCGAGTGGGCCGAGGTGTCCGGCGTCGAGGCCTTCGCCTCGGGCGAGCTCGCCGACGCCGGGGCGGCGGTCGCCGCCCGGGTCGGGGTCACCGAGGGCCAGAGCCGCCCCGGCGTCCGCGACCAGCTGCTGGAGCGGGGCCTGGCCCGGCTCGGCTGGCACGCCGGGCCGCTGCCCCGCAACGTCCGCGGCTGCCCCCAGGACGCCGGCTGCGGCTGGTGCGGGTTCGGCTGCCGGGTCGGGGCCAAGCAGTCGACCCTGGTCACCTACCTGGAGGAGGCGGCCGCGGCCGGGGCCCGGCTGGTCGTCGGGGCCGACGCCCGCCGGGTGCTGACCGCCGGCGGCCGGGCGATCGGGGTGGAGGCCCGCACCGGCGGCGGGCACCGGCTGGTGGTCAGGGCCCAGGCGGTGGTGGCCGCCGCCGGGGCCATCGAGACCCCGGCCCTGCTGCTCCGCTCCGGCCTCGGCGGCCAGGTCGGCCACCACCTGCGCCTGCACCCGGGCACCGCCGCCATGGGGGTGTTCGGCGAGCCGGTCCGCTGGTGGGAAGGCACCTTGCAGGCCCGCTACTCGGCCCAGCTGCGCGAGCGGCTGGGGCCGTACGCCCCCATCTTCGAGACCGTGCCCGTGCACCCGGGCACGGCCGCGGTCGCCCTGCCCTGGCGGTCGGCGGCCGAGCACCGGGCCCTGATGGAGCGGTCGGCCAACCTGTCGCTGGTCGGGGTGCTGTGCCGCGACAGCGGCGCCGGGCGGGTCCGGGTCGACCGCGACGGCAGCCCCCGGGTCCGCTGGCGCCTCGCCCCCGCCGACGAGGCCCGCATGGCCGAGGGCCTGGCCGCGGCCGGCGAGGTGCTGGCCGCCGCCGGGGCCAGCGAGGTGTTCAGCGTCCACCGCCAGCGGTTCGCCTTCCGCCCCGGCGACCCCGACGCCCAGCGGGCCTGGGCCGAGGCGACCCGCCGGGCCGGGTTCGGCGGCGGCCGGGCCACCCTGGCCTCCTACCACCAGATGGGCTCGTGCCGCATGGGCACCGACCCGGCCAGCTCGGCCGTCGGCCCCGACCACCAGACCCACGAGCTGCCGGGCCTGTACGTCGCCGACGCCTCGCTGTTCCCCACGGCCAGCGGCGTCAACCCGATGCTGTCGGTGATGGCCCTGGCCCACCGGGCCGCCGGCCTGCTGGCCGCCCGCCTCGCCTGAGCAGCGCTAGCAGGCCTCGACCAGCCGGGCCCCGGCGGCGCGCCAGTCGAAGCCGGTCGGCCAGCGGGTGTCGGCGCTCGCCCTGGCCCCGGCCAGGTGGGCTCCGCGCAGGTCGGCCCCCTGGAACTGGGTGCCGCAGAGCAGCGACTGCTCCAGGTGCGCCCCGGCCAGGTCGGCGTGCTGGAGGCTGGTCCCGCGGACGTCGGCGCCGCGCAGGTCGGCCCTGGCCAGCCGGGCCCAGCCGAGCCGGGCCGAGGGCAGCAGCGACCCGCTCAGGTCGAGCGGCGGGTCGCCCTCCAGCACCGTCCGGCGGGCCAGCACGGTCACGGCCGCGTTCACGTCCGGCTGGCTCGTCTGCAGGGTCGCGTCCGCCCCCCCGGGCCCGATCGGCGGGCGGTGCGAGGTCGTCCGGACATAGGCGGACAGGATCTCGAACACCTGGGCCCGGTCCTGGGACCCCCAGAACACCGACGGCGGGTCGCCCGACCCCGGCGGGCGGTAGGCGCCGCCGGCGGCCGCCGCGGCCGCCCCCGGGGCCCGGGCGGCGATCCGCTCCAGCCCGTAGATGCCGCCCAGGCGGACGTCCAGCTGCTCGCTGCCCAGCTGGTCGAGGGCGCGGGCGAAGCGCTCGCCGGCCTGCTCCTGGCCGGCCACCTCGAGCTGCTGGCGGAGCTGGCGGCGGTCGGTCTCCAGCTGCTGCCAGGTGACGACCACGGCGGCGATCACGGCCACCCCGGCGACCGCCTGGAGCAGCCCGATGCGGACGTCGTTCTGGAGCTTGAGCCGGTCGTCCTCCAGCCGGCCCCTGGCCGCCGGGTCCTCGACCCCGGCCAGCGAGGCCGCCGAGCGGGCGGGCACGAACCAGCGCGGGACCACGAAGACGAACAGGAACAGCACCACCGCCAGGACCCGCGGCCAGTGGTCGACCAGCCACGGCGTGGTCGCCAGCCAGCCGACCACCAGCAGCCCAGCAGCAGCCGACAGCGCCACCAGCCCGCGCCGCCGAGGACGAAGCCGTCCGGCCATGTGCCCCCCAAGCTCTTGAACCGGTCCCGCGGAGTCTCTCACACTCCTCGAGCTACTCGAACGGCGCGCGGGAAGGAACTGGACGATCCGGGCGGTCCCCCGTAGGCTCGGCGGTCATGAACCAGCGACTGCGGGCGCTCTGTGACCTGTCGATGAGCTCGGTCCGCGAGTACATCGGCCGCCACGAGTACGACGGCCGGGTCGAGGACCTCTCCCCGGAGGGTGTCCGGGCGGCCCTGGCCCGGCTCGGCGGGCCACCCGAGGACGACCCGCACGACGAGGCCCAGCTGGCCGCCTTCGAGCGGCTGGCCCGCCTGGAGCTGGGCGAGCTGGAGCTGCACCGGGCCAACCCGCTGTACCACGTGGCCGCCCTGGACGTGTCCTGCTACGACCGCGAGTACGCCCCGGCCACCGAGCGGGCCGAGGCCCGCCGGCGCCACCTGGCCGCCTGGCCGGACGCGGTCGAGGCCGCCGTGGCCGCCCTCGACCGGGTCCCGGCCCCGGTCGCCGAGGCCCTCCTGCCCGCCGCCAAGGGCCTCCCCGCCGACCTTGACGTGCAGCGGGCCGACCCGGTGGTCGAGCGGGCCGTCGAGGCCCACAAGCGGCTGGTCGCCCACCTGGAGGCGGCCGCCGCCGAGGGCCACCCCGAGACGGCGCTGGGCCGGGGGCCGCTGGAGCGGCTGCTCGGCACCGGCGAGGCCATGGAGGCCGACCTGGGCCGGCTGGAGGAGCGGGCCGACGCCGAGCGGGACCGGATGCGGGCCATCCTGGACGAGGCCTGCGGGCGGCTGCGGCCGGGCCAGCCCACCGCCGAGGTGGTGGCCTGGCTGCTGGAGGACCACCCCGACGCCGACGGCGTGCTCCGCGAGGCCGAGGCCCTGACCGCCGAGTCGATCGCCTTCACCCTGGAGCGGGGCCTGGTCCCCGGGCTGGACGGCGAGTGCCTGGTCGCGCCGTCGCCCCCGTCGCGCCGGTGGGCCCTGGCCATGATGTCCTGGGCGGCCCCGTACGAGGCCGACGCCCCCTCCCGCTACTACATCTCCCCGCCCGAGCCGGACTGGCCGGCCACCGAGCAGGACGACTGGCTGAAGGTGTTCAGCCGGGCCACCCTGCCCGCCATCACCGTCCACGAGGTCGCCCCCGGCCACTTCGCCCACGGGCGGCGGCTGCGCCAGCTCACCTCCGACGTCCGCCGGACCCTGCTCTCGCTGTCGTTCGTCGAGGGCTGGGCCCACTACACCGAGGAGGTCTGCATCGAGGAGGGCTTCCGGGCCGACGACCCGCGCTTCGCCGCCGGGGTCGCCCTGGAGGCGCTCCAGCGGGTCACCCGCCTGGCCGTGTCGATCGGCACCCACGCCGGCACCATGACGGTCTCCGAGGGCGCCGCCCGCTTCGAGGCCGACGCCTTCTGCTACGGCCCGGCCGCCCGCACCGAGGCCGCCCGGGCCACCTTCGACCCCACCTACGGCCGCTACACCTGGGGCAAGCTGGAGATCCTGCGCCTCCGCGACCAGGCCCGCGCCCGCTGGGGCGCCGGCTACTCCCACGCCCGCTTCCACGACGCCCTGCTGCGCCTCGGCTCGCCGCCGCTGGGCCTGATGGCCCCCGCCCTGGAGGGACTCAAGGGCTAGCCGCGCCGGTCGAGACATGATTGGCTGATCGACGCAGGAACCGAACCAGGAGCCGAACCGCCGTGACCGAGACCGAGACCGCGCCGGAAGCGGCGGAACGCGACCTGTACGACCCGTACCTGTACATCAACCGCGAGATCTCCTGGCTGCAGTTCAACGACCGGGTCCTGGCCATGGCCGCCGACCCCGAGATCGCGCTGCTGGAGCGGCTGAAGTACCTGGCCATCTTCGCCTCCAACCTGGACGAGTTCTTCATGGTCCGGGTGGCCGGCCTGCGCGACCAGGTCGAGGCGGGCATGGTCACCCGCGGCTCCGACGGCTGGACCCCCAGCGAGACCCTCGAGGCGATCGCCAAGCACGTCGGCCCGACCATCGAGCACCAGGTGCGGGTGTACCTGGACGACATCTGCCCGGCCATGGCCGAGGCCGGCATCCGCATCGCCGACATGGCCGACCTGGACGACCAGCAGCGGGACTTCGCCCGCGACTACTTCCAGCGCCAGGTCTTCCCGGTGCTGACGCCGCTGGCCGTCGACCCCAGCCACCCGTTCCCCTACATCTCCAACCTGTCGCTGTCGCTGGCCGTGACCGTGCGCGACCCCGGCACGGCCCGCGACCGCTTCGCCAGGGTCAAGGTGCCGGGGATCCTGCCCCGGTTCGTCTCCCTGGGCGACGGCAACACCTTCGTGCCCCTGGAGCAGGTGATCGCCGCCCACCTGGACAAGCTGTTCCCGGGCATGGACGTGGTCGAGGCCCACCCCTTCCGGGTGACCCGCGACGCCGACATCGAGCTGGCCGAGGACGAGGCCGACGACCTGCTGGTCGCGGTCGAGCAGGAGCTGCGCCGCCAGCGCTTCGGGGTGGTGGTCCGCCTCGAGGTGGCCTCGAGCATGCCCGACCACGTGGTCCGGCTCCTCCAGCGCGAGCTCGAGGTCGAGGACGACGCCCTGGTGACGGTGGAGGGGCCGCTCAACCTGGGCGACCTCATGGGGCTGGTCTCGGCCCTCGACCGGCCCGAGCTGGCCGACGAGCCCTGGGTCGGGACCACCCAGCCGCGGCTGCTCGGCACCGAGGAGGACTCGGTCAACCTGTTCGCCACCCTGCGCGAGGGCGACCTGCTGGTCCACCACCCGTACGACGCCTTCTCGACCTCGGTGCAGCGGTTCATCGAGCAGGCCGCCGAGGACCCCGACGTGCTGGCCATCAAGCAGACCCTGTACCGGACCGACGGCGACTCGCCGATCGTCACCGCCCTGATCAAGGCGGCCGAGTCCGGCAAGCAGGTGGTGGTCCTGGTCGAGGTCAAGGCGCGCGGCGACGAGGCCTCCAACATCGGCTGGGCCAGGGCCCTGGAGCGGGCCGGCTGCCATGTCGCCTACGGGCTGGTCGGGCTCAAGACCCACTCCAAGACCGCCCTGGTGGTGCGGCGCGAGCACGGCGGCATCCGCCGCTACGTCCACATCGGCACCGGCAACTACAACGCCAAGACGGCCCGGCTCTACACCGACCTGGGCCTGCTGTCCTGCGACGAGGACCTGGGCGCCGACCTGACCGAGCTGTTCAACTCGCTCACCGGCTACGCCCGCGGCGGCCGCTACCGCAAGATCCTGGTCGCCCCCAACTTCCTGCGCCAGGGCGTCATCGAGCTGATCGACGGCGTCGCCGAGAAGCACTCCAGCCGCCGCCCGGGCCGCATCACCCTGCAGATGAACTCCCTGGTCGACGCGGCCTGCATCCGCGCCCTGTACGCCGCCTCGCAGGCCGGGGTGCAGATCGACCTGATCGTGCGGGGCATCTGCCGGCTGCGGCCGGGGGTCCCGGGGGTGAGCGAGAACATCCGGGTCCGCTCGATCGTGGGCCGGTTCCTGGAGCACGGCCGCATCTGGAACTTCGCCAACGGCAAGCGGCGCGAGTACTACATCGGCTCGGCCGACCTGATGCCCCGCAACCTCGACCTGCGGGTCGAGTGCGTGACCCCGGTCACCGACCCCGACCTGACCGGCCGGCTCCAGGAGGTCCTGGACGTCATGCTGGCCGACAACGTGCAGGCCTGGGAGCTGTCCGAGGACGGCAGCTGGCACCGCAGCGAGCCGGCCGAGGGTGAGCGCCGGGTCGCCAGCCACAAGCGGCTGCGCGAGCTGGCCCTGCGCCGCGGGGTCGAGGCCCGGGCCGGGGCCAAGGCCAGCCAACGCTGATCCCGGCGGGGTGATCGGGGAGCGGAAGCGGGTAGCCTAAAGGGCCTGGCGCGACCAGCCTGGAACCTGCCCCCCGAGGAGCCGCCGTGACCACCGAGACCGCCCGAGGGACCGACCTCGACACCCTGGCCGTCGACACCGTCCGGACCCTGGCCATGGACGCCATCCAGAAGGCCGGGGACGGCCACCCGGGCACGGCCATGGCCCTCGGCCCGGCCGCCTACGTGCTCTGGACGCGGTTCCTGACCTTCGACCCGGAGGCCCCGGACTGGTTCGACCGGGACCGGTTCGTGCTCTCCAACGGCCACGCCTCGGTGCTCCAGTACATCGCCCTGCACCTGACCGGCTACGGGGTCGGCATCGACGACCTCAAGCAGCAGCGCCAGTGGGGCTCGATCACCCCCGGCCACCCCGAGCACTTCCTCACCCCCGGGATCGAGGTCACCACCGGCCCGCTCGGCCAGGGGGTCGGCAACGCGGTCGGGTTCGCGCTGGCCGAGCGGTTCCTGGCCGACCGCTACAACCGCGGCGGCCAGCAGGTGGTCGACCACCGGACCTGGGCCTTCTGCTCGGACGGGGACATGATGGAGGGCGTCGCCTCCGAGGCCTCCTCGTACGCCGGCTACCTGCGCCTGGGCAAGCTGACCCTGCTGTACGACGACAACCACATCACCATCGACGGCCGCACCGAGATCACCTTCGGCGAGGACGTCGAGGCCCGCTACCGGGCCTACGGCTGGCACACCGTGGCCGTCGAGGACGCCAACGACACCGAGGAGATCGCCGCCGCCTACCAGGCCGCGGTCGACGAGCCGGACCGCCCGACCTTCATCCGGCTGCGCAGCCACATCGCCTGGGGGGCGCCCAACGCCCAGGACACCCCCAAGGCCCACGGCTCCGCCCTCGGCGAGGACGAGGTCAGGGCGACCAAGCAGGCCTACGGCTGGGACCCGGACAAGCACTTCTTCGTCCCCGACGGCGTGTACGACCGCTGGCGGGCCCGGGTGCCGGCCAACCAGAAGGCCAGGGCCGGCTGGGAACGGCGGCTGGAGGACTACGCCAGGGCCGAGCCCGAGCTGGCCACCGAGCTGCGGGCCGGGATCGCCGGCGAGCTGCCCGATGGCTGGGACACCGAGCTGGACAAGCTGTTCGCCGAGCCCAAGAAGCAGGCCACCCGGTCGGCCTCCGAGGCCTGCATCAACGCCATCGCCAAGCGGCTGCCGACCTTCCTCGGCGGCTCGGCCGACCTGGCCGAGTCCAACAAGACCGATATCTCCGACGGCGGCAGCATGGGCCCCGAGGAGGTCGGGCGCAACCTCCACTTCGGCATCCGCGAGCACGCCATGGGGTCGATCAGCAACGGCCTGGCCCTGCACGGCGGGCTGCGGCCGTACTGCGCCACCTTCCTGATCTTCTCCGACTACATGCGGCCCAGCGTGCGCCTGGCCAACCTGATGGACCTGCCGGTGGTGTACGTCTGGACCCACGACTCGATCGGGCTGGGCGGCGACGGGCCGACCCACCAGCCGGTCGAGCACCTGGCCTCGCTGCGGGCCATGCCCCGGCTGCGGGTCATGCGCCCGGCCGACGGGCCGGAGACGGCCGAGGCCTGGCGGGCGGCCATCGCCCGCACCGACGGCCCCACCGCCCTGGCCCTGTCGCGCCAGAACCTGCCCCCGATCGACCGGGCGGCCAACGCCGGGGCCGACGGCCTGCACAAGGGGGCCTACGTGCTCGCCGAGGCCGACGGCGGCCAGCCCCGGCTGGTGCTGATCGCCACCGGCTCGGAGGTCTGGGTGGCCCTCGAGGCCCGGGAGCGGCTCCAGGCCGACGGCATCGGAACCCGGGTGGTGTCGATGCCCTGCTGGGAGCTGTTCGAGGACCAGGACCAGGGCTACCGCGACCAGGTCCTGCCCCCGGGCGTCCAGGCCCGGGTGGCGGTGGAGGCCGCCTCCAGCTTCGGCTGGAGCCGCTGGGTCGGCGAGCACGGCGAGGTCGTCTCCAGGGACGACTTCGGCGCCTCGGCCCCCGGGGAGCTGGTGCTGGAGAAGTTCGGCTTCACCCCCGGCAACGTCGCCGACCGGGCACGTTCGCTGCTCGGCCGGCTCGAAGGAGGATCATCATGACGTCCCGCCTGCAGCAGCTCACCGACCAGGGCGTCGCCGTCTGGGTCGACTCGATCGCCCGCGACTGGATCCAGAAGGGGGAGCTGCGCCGCCTGCGCGACCAGTTCCAGGTCGTCGGCGTCACCTCCAACCCGACCATCTTCCAGAAGGCCATGGGGGAGGGGTCGTTCTACGACGACGACATCAGCCGGCTGGCCGGCGAGGGCGTGGACGCCCGGAGGATCTTCGAGCTGCTGGCCCTCGACGACATCCGGGCCGCCGCCGCCGAGATGGAGCCGGTCTGGGAGCGGTCGGGCGGGGTCGACGGCCGCATCTCCTTCGAGGTGCCGCCCGACATCGCCGACGACACCGAGGCGACCACCCGCGAGACCCGGCGCCTGTTCGACGAGCTGGCCCGGCCCAACGTCTTCATCAAGATCCCGGCCACGGCCGCCGGGGTGCCGGCCATCCGGGACTCGATCGCCGGCGGCATCAACGTCAACGTCACCCTGATCTTCTCCATCCAGCGCTACCGGGAGGTCATCGAGGCCTACCTGGGCGGGCTGGAGGAGCTGGCCGCCTCCGGGGGCGACCTGACCCAGCTGGCCAGCGTGGCCTCGTTCTTCGTCAGCCGGGTCGACACCCTGGTCGACAAGGAGCTGCAGGCGATCGTCGACAAGGGCGGGCCCACGGCCGAGCAGGCCCGGAAGCGGCTGGGCACGGCCGCCATCGACAACGCCAAGCTGGCCTACGAGGTCTTCCAGGAGGCCTTCTCGGGGCCGCGCTGGGAGGAGCTGGCCGGCCAGGGGGCGCGGGTCCAGCGGCCCCTGTGGGCCTCCACCTCGACCAAGAACCCCGACTACCGCGACGTCCTCTACGTGGAGGAGCTGGTGGCCAGGGACACGGTCAACACCATGCCCCTGGAGACGATCGAGGCCTTCGCCGACCACGGTGAGGTCCGCGGCCAGACGGCCACCGAGGGCATGGACCGGGCGCACCGGCTCTGGGCCGACCTGGCCGCCCTCGGCATCGACGAGGACGACGTCGGCGACCGGCTGGAGCGCGAAGGGGTGGAGAAGTTCAGCGACAGCTACAAAGGCGCCGTGGAGACCATCGAGGCCAAGGTTGGGAAGCTGAGCCGCTGATGGTGGAGAACCCACTCGCTGCTGGGGAGCGGGTCAGGGCGATCCCGCCGCCGACGGCCATGGTGGTGTTCGGCGGCTCCGGCGACCTGGCCCACCGCAAGATCGTCCCCGCCCTCTACAACCTGGAGCTGCACCGGCTGCTGCCGCAGAACTTCGCCTTCGTCGGCTCCAGCCGCAGCGAGTACTCCGACGAGGAGTACCGGGCCGACATGCGCAAGGCGGTCGAGGAGTTCTCCCGCACCCAGCCCATCCAGCACCAGGTGTGGGAGTCGTTCGCCAGCCGGCTGCACTACATCGCCGGCTCCTCGGGCGACCCCGGCACCTACGGCCGCATCGGCGACCTGCTCGACCGCTTCGACCGCGAGCACGGCACCGACGGCAACCGGCTGTTCTACCTGTCGCTGATCCCCAAGCTGTTCCCCGACACCATCCGGGGGATCGGCAAGGCCGGGCTGGGCGGCCGCGGCTTCGACCGGGGCTTCTCCCGGGTGGTGGTGGAGAAGCCCTTCGGGCACGACCTGGCCTCGGCCCGGGAACTGCAGGACCTCGTGACCACCGTGTTCCCCGAGCGGGACGTCTTCCGGATCGACCACTACCTGGGCAAGGAGAGCGTCCAGAACATCATCGCCTTCCGCTTCGCCAACGGGATCTTCGAGCCGGTCTGGAACCACCACTTCGTCGACCACGTCCAGGTGACGGTGTCGGAGTCGCTGGGGATCGAGCACCGGGGCAACTTCTACGAGACCGCCGGGGCCATCCGCGACATCTTCCAGAACCACGAGCTCCAGGTGCTGGCCCTGATCGCCATGGAGCCGCCGGCCAGCTTCGAGCCCGAGGACGTCCGCAACGAGAAGGCCAAGGTGCTCAAGGCGCTGCGCCGGCTGGAGGGCGACGCCGTCGACAGCGGCGTGGTCCGAGGCCAGTACGGGCCGGGCTGGATCGACGGCAAGGAGGTCGTCGGCTACCGCGAGGAGCCCGACGTCCACCCCGACTCGGCGGTCGAGACCTACGTGGCCGCCGAGCTGCGGGTCGACAACTGGCGCTGGGCGGGCACGCCGTTCTACGTGCGCACCGGCAAGCGCCTGCCCAAGCGGGCCACCGAGGTCGTGGTCCAGTTCAAGTCGGCCCCCCACCTGCCCTTCGGGGAGGCGGCCCAGGACGGGCTGGAGCCCAACGCGCTCGTTCTCAGAATTCAGCCCGACGAGGGCATCACCATGCGGATCGGGGCCAAGGTCCCGGGGCCGTCCATGGAGGTCCGCTCGGTCAGCATGGACTTCTCCTACGGCACCTCGTTCTCCGACGACCTGCCCGACGCCTACGAGCGGCTGCTGCTGGACGTGATGCTGGGCGACCCGACCCTGTTCCCACGCTGGGACGAGGTCGAGCAGGCCTGGCAGGCCGTCCAGCCGATCCTGGACCGCTGGGCCGAGGCGCCGGCCCCCGAGTTCCCCAACTACGAGGCCGGCAGCTGGGGCCCCAAGGCCGCCGACGAGCTGATCGGCCGGGGCCGCCCCGGCCGTCGCTGGCGCCGGCCATGACCTCCCCCTCGCAGACGGCGGAGGCGTTCGAGGAGGTCGCGCCGGGCGACATCGAGCAGGCCCTGGAGCGCCAGCGCGCCCTGGGCGAGAACGGCGGCGGGGCCGTGTCGCGGGCCAGCGTGGCCAACCTGGTGGTGGTGACGGCCAACCGGGCCGCCGGGCAGCGGGCCCTGGCCGCGGTCGAGGAGCTGGGCAGCCGCGCCCCCTCGCGCTGCGTCGTCCTGATCGCCGAGCCGCCCGAGGGCCGCCAGGGGGTGCGCTCCTGGGCCCGGGTGGTCAACCGCCGCCCCGCCTCCGGCCCCGAGGTCGTCTGGGAGGAGGTGGTGGTCCAGACCAACGTCCACCCCCGGCACCTGACCGCGGTGGTCCTGCCCCTGCTCCTGCCCGAGCTGCCGGTGTTCACCTGGTGGGAGGGGACCCCGCCGTTCGGCCAGGAGGTGTTCGACGAGCTGACCTCGGTCACCGACCGGCTGATCATCGACTCGGCCGCCTTTGTCGATCCCGTGGCCGACCTGCGCCGCCTGGCCGCGGTGGTCGGGGTGCTGGAGCCGGCCGTCACCGACTGCGCCTGGGGGCGGCTGACCCCCTGGCGGGAGCTGCTGGCCGCCCCGTTCGGCGGCCCCCAGCTGCGCCCGGCCCTTGACCGGGTGCGCTGGCTGCGGGTCGACGCGGTGGAGCCGACCGCCGGCCAGGAGCTGCTCGGCTGGTTCGCCTCCCGGCTGGGCTGGGAGCTGGCGTCGGTCCGCCAGGCCGGCGACGAGCTGGCCGCCGACTACCGCACCCCCGACGGGACCTGCCAGGCCCGGGTGGTGGCCGGCATCGGCTCCTCCAACCTGACCCGGGTCCACCTGGAGATGGAGACCGGCGACGGGCCGGCCAGCGTCCGGGTCGAGGCCCCGCCGGGCCACCTGGTGGCCACCGTGGAGGTCCCCGGCCAGCCGACCGGGCGGCGCAAGGTCGGCCGCGACCCCAGCCCGTCCACCGGCCCGGCCGGCCTCGGGGCGGAGCTGCAGCTGTTCGGCCGCGACCGGGTGTTCGAGGACGCCCTGGCCCAGGCGGCCGCCCTGGTGCCCGAGTGACGGCGGCGGAGCGCGTCCAGGTGGTGGACGGGCCGGAGGAGCTGGCCGAGGCGGCCGCCCGGGCGGCCGTGGCCGACCTGGAGGCGGCGGTGGAGGCCCACGGCACGGCCACCTGGGTGCTGACCGGGGGCGGCACCCCGGGGGCGGCCTACCGGCGCCTGGCCGCCCACGACCTCCGGGCCGGGGTCGAGTGGGACCGGGTCCGGGTGGCCATGGGCGACGAGCGCTGCGTGCCCGCCGGCCATCCCGAGTCCAACTGGGGCCAGGCCGCCGCCGCCCTGCTCGACCACGTCCCGGTCCCCGGCCACCACCTGCTGCGCCCCCAGGGCGAGCTCGGGGCCGAGGCGGCCGCCGACGCCTACCAGGCGGCCCTGGCCGCCCTGCCGGCCACCCCCGGCGGGGCCCCCCGGCTGGAGGTCGTCTGGCTGGGGGTGGGGGAGGACGGCCACTGCCTGTCGCTGTTCCCCGGCCGTCCCGAGCTCGAGGTCGCCGACCGCCTGGTCGTGCCCGTCCACGACAGCCCCAAGCCGCCCCCCGACCGGATCAGCCTGACCCTGGCCGCCCTGGCCGGGACCGAGCGGCTGCTGGTCCTGGCCGCCGGTCTCGGCAAGGCCGACCCGGTGGCCCGGGCCAGGGCCGGCGACGACCGCCTCCCCCTGACCCGGGCCGTGGCCGCCGTCCGCTCCGCCGGCGGGTCGGTCACCTGGCTGCTGGACCGCGCCGCCGCCTAAGTCCCGGCGGGGCGGGGTAGCCTGCTCAATGAGCACGTTTGCGCAGCCGAAGGAGACTCCATGACCGGCGAACAGGGCCAGAGCTCACTCAGCGTGACCGACAACCGGACCGGGCGGACCTACGAGGTCCCGATCGAGGACGGGGCCATCCGGGCCATGGCCCTGCGCGACATCAAGGTCGACGAGGACGACTTCGGCCTGCTCTCCTACGACCCGGCGTTCATGAACACGGCCAGCTGCCGCAGCGCCATCACCTTCATCGACGGCGAGCAGGGGATCCTGCGCTACCGCGGCTACCCGATCCAGGAGCTGGCCGAGCACGTCAGCTTCCTCGAGGTGGCCTGGCTGCTGGTCGAGGGCGACCTGCCCGACGCCGGGCAGCTGGCCGACTGGACCGACCAGATCAACCACCACACCTTCGTCAAGGAGAACATCAAGAAGTTCATCGACGGCTTCCACCACGACGCCCACCCCATGGGCATCCTGGTCGGGACGGTGGGGGCGCTGTCGACCTTCTACCCGGACGCCAAGAGGTTCGACGACCCGGCGGTGCGGCGCCGCCAGATCGTCCGGCTGATCGCCAAGATCCCCACCCTGGCCGCCTACGCCTACCGCCACTCCCAGGGCCACCCCTACCCGTTCCCCGACAACGACCTGTCGTACGCCGGCAACTTCCTCAACCTCATGTGGAAGATGGGGGAGCCCAAGTACCATCCCGACCCGATCCTGGAGCACGCCCTCGACGTGCTCTTCACCCTCCACGCCGACCACGAGCAGAACTGCTCGACCAACGCCATGCGGGCCGTCGGCAGCTCCAAGGTCGACCCGTTCTCGGCCGCCGCGGCCGCCGTGGCCGCCCTGTACGGGCCCCTGCACGGCGGGGCCAACGAGCTGGTGCTGCGGATGCTCAACGAGATCGGCTCGGTCGACAAGGTCCCGGCCTACGTCGAGCGGGTCAAGCAGGGCGAGATGAAGCTGATGGGCTTCGGGCACCGCGTCTACAAGAACTACGACCCCCGGGCCAA
>CALGFH010000157.1 GCA_937881255.1 uncultured Actinomycetes bacterium | reverse complement strand
CGATCACCCTCGCCCCCCGGTCCTCCCCCGGCAGCGGCCGCCAGTACACCGCCCCGGGGCGGCCCCCCCGGACCAGCGCGACGAGGGGGTCTGGCGCGGCCAACGAGGAGGAAGCGTTGGAATCGTGGTGTTGCGGGGGGCTGTGGACAGCCGGGTCGCCCGCTCGTGGCGATGGACTACCCTCCCGTACCGGGGCCCCAGGCACCGGGCCGGGTTGGTTCAGCGCGGCCGCGGGTGGGTCCGGGGCGGGTGGGTCCGGGGCGGGCGACTCAAGGGACTTCTCGACCGCGGCGACCCTCGGGGGGATGGCCAGGCGGAGGGTGTCGATCACGGCGGCGGCGTAGCGGTCGGCGACCCAGCGGAAGAGGGCGAGCTCGGGGGGGCCGAACGAGGGGATGGGTGAGACCACCCGGAGGAGGTCGCGGGCGTCGGGGGGGAGGTCGGGGGCGTGGCCGACGACCCAGCCGTCGACGCGGCGGCGGCCCCCGAAGGGGACCTTGACCCGGGTGCCGAGGTGGACCTGGCCGGCGAGGGCGGGCGGGACGCGGTAGGTGAAGGGCCGGTCCAGGTGGAGCAGGGGGACGTCGACCAGCACCTGGACGGCGTCGTAGCTCGGGTCCAGGTCCAGCCGGGTTCCCCTCTCCCCCCGGGTGGCGGGGGTTACAGCGCGCGGGCCGCCTTGGCCAGCTCCTCGGCCCGCGAGGTCGACTCCCAGGTGAACTCGGGCTCGGAGCGGCCGAAGTGGCCGTAGGCGGCGGTCTTGCGGTAGATGGGCCGGCGCAGGTCGAGGTCGCGGACGATCGCGGCCGGGCGCAGGTCGAAGAACTCGGGCAGCAGCTTGCCGAGGCGGTCCGGGTCGACCTGCTCGGTGCCGAAGGTCTCGACGAACACGCTGACCGGGTGGGCGACCCCGATGGCGTAGGCGACCTGGACCTCGCAGCGCTCGGCCAGGCCGGCCGCGACCACGTTCTTGGCCACCCAGCGGACCGCGTACGCGGCCGAGCGGTCGACCTTGGTCGGGTCCTTGCCCGAGAAGGCGCCGCCGCCGTGGCGGGCCATGCCGCCGTAGGTGTCGACGATGATCTTGCGGCCGGTCAGGCCGGTGTCGGCGTTGGGCCCGCCCAGCTCGAACCGGCCGGTCGGGTTGACGAACACCCGCATCCCCTCGGAGGCCAGGTCGTCGGGCAGGACCGAGTCGATCACGTGCTCGCGGATGTCGGGGGCGAGCAGGGTCTCGATGTCGACGTCGGGGCCGTGCTGGGTGGACACGACCACGGTGTCCAGCCGCACCGGCTTGCGGCCCTCGTACTCGACCGTGACCTGGGTCTTGCCGTCCGGGCGCAGGTACGGGATCACCCCGGAGCGGCGGACCTCGGCCAGGCGGCGCGACAGCCGGTGGGCCAGGGCGATCGGGACCGGCATCAGCTCGGGGGTCTCGTTGCAGGCGAAGCCGACCATCATCCCCTGGTCGCCGGCGCCCTGGGTGTCCATCGGGTCGGTGTCGCCGGCCCGCTCCTCGAAGGCGTGGTCGACGCCCTGGGCGATGTCGGGCGACTGCTCGTCGATGGCCACCGTGACCCCGCAGGTGGCCCCGTCGAAGCCGTACTTGGCCCGGTCGTAGCCGATGCCGAGGATGGTCCGGCGGACCACGCTCGGGATGTCGACGTAGGTCTTGGTGGAGATCTCCCCGGCCACCACCACCAGGCCGGTGGTGATCAGGGTCTCGCAGGCCACACGGCCGGTCGGGTCGTCGCGCAGGATCTCGTCGAGAATGGCGTCCGAGATCTGGTCCGCGATCTTGTCCGGGTGACCTTCCGTCACCGACTCGGACGTGAACAGGTACCGGTTCGCCACGTGTGTGCCTCCAAGGAAGTTCGCGCCGCGCAATGGGCGGCAAGCCAATGCCGAAGGGTAGCCGGGCGCGGAGGCGGAGGCAAACCCCTCGCGCCCGGCTCAGCCCTCAGCGGCGTGCGCGGAAGAAGGCCCTGACGTCGTCGACCAGCAGGTCGGGAGTCTCCATGGCGGCGAAGTGGCCGCCCCGGTCGAACTCGGACCAGTGGGCGAGCTTCTCCTCGGGGTCGATCAGGCGCCGGACCAGGTCGTCGGTGGCGGCGAACACGGCCCAGCCCTGCGGGACCTCCGAGGGGCCCGGCCACTCGTGGGCGTGGGCGGCCTCGTAGAGGAACTGGGCGGCCGACGCGCCGCTGCCCGTGAACCAGTAGAGGCTCACGTTGGTCAGCAGCCGGTCGCGGTCGACGGCGTCCTCGGGCAGCTCGGCCGCCGGGTCGGTCCACTCCCGGAACTTCTCGGCGATCCAGGCCAGCTGGGCGACCGGCGAGTCGTTCAGCGCGTAGGCGATCGTCTGGGGCCGGGTGGTCTGGAGGTGGAGGTAGCCGAGGCCGTCGGCCTGGAACTGCCGCATCCGCGCCAGGGTGGCCCGGTGGGCGTCGGTGACGGCCGCGGCGTCGGCCTGCTCGGCGGGCGGGAGGGCGACCGCGCCCACGGCCAGGGGGTCGGAGTTGAGGTGGATCCCGGCCAGATGGCCGGGGTCGACGCCGGCCAGCATCCCGGTGATGCCGGCGCCGATGTCGCCGCCCTGGGCGCCGTAGCGGTCGTAGCCGAGGCGGGCCATCAGCTCGGCCCAGGCCCTGGTCGTGCGGGCCATCGCCCATCCGGGCTCGGTCACCGGGGTGGAGAAGCCGAAGCCGGGCAGCGACGGGATCACCAGGTGGAAGGCGTCGGCCGGGTCGCCGCCGTGGGCCAGCGGGTCGGAGAGGGGACCGAGCAGGTCCAGGAACTCCACCACCGAGCCGGGGTAGCCGTGGCTGACGATCAGGGGCAGGGCGCCGGGCTCGGGCGAGCGGACGTGCAGGAAGTGGATCGTCTGGCCGTCGATCTCGGTGGTGAACTGGGGCACCTGGTTGAGCTCGGCCTCCTGCTTGCGCCAGTCGAAGCCGTCCCGCCAGTACCCGGCCAGCTCCTTCAGGTAGCCAAGGGGCACCCCGCGGCTCCAGCCGGCCCCGGGCACCTCGCTCGGCCAGCGGGTCCCGGCCAGCCGGTTCCTGAGATCGTCCAGCGCCTCGTCGGAGACCTCCACTCGGAAGGGCCGGATCTCGGCGTCGGCCATCGCGTCCTCCTTCGGGAACGAAGTGTTCTGTTCCTGATTATACCGGAACGGAATGATTCATTCCAGTTAGAATCGGCTCAGCCTCGGGCTTCGCGGATGGTCTGGACCCGGTCCAGGAGCCGGGCCGCGATGGCCGCCTTGGAGGTCCGGGGGAGCTCCTCGACGGTACCGGCGTCGACCAGGTAGGCGTCGGCGTCGTCGGCCCCGAAGGCCGAGTTGGCCCCCTCGACGTGGTTCAGGACGACCAGGTCGAGGTGCTTGGCCTCGAGCTTGCGGCGGGCGCCGGCCAGGTGGTCGCCGGTCTCGGCGGCGAAACCGACCAGGACCTGGTCGGGCCGGCGGCGCCGGCCCAGCTCGGCCAGGGTGTCGGGGGTGGGCTCGAGGACGACCTCGGGGACGCCCTGGTCCTTCTTGAGCTTGCCCTCGGCGACCCGCTTGGGCCGGAAGTCGGCCACCGCGGCCGCCATGATCAGCACGTCCTGGGTGCCGGCCTCGGCCAGGACGGCGTCGTACAGCTGCTGGGCGGTCTCGACCCGGACCAGCCGCGCCCCGGCCGGCGGGTCGACGGCGGTGGCCGCGGCCACGGCGGTGACCTCGGCCCCGCGAGCCACGGCCTCGGCCACGATCGCCGCCCCCATCCGGCCCGAGGAGCGGTTGCCGAGGTAGCGGACCGGGTCCAGCGGCTCCCGGGTCCCGCCCAGGCTGACCAGGACCCTGGTCCCGGCCAGGCCGCCGGCCTCGGACGGCGCCAGGGCGGCGGTGACGCCGGCGACCAGGTCGTCCAGCTCGGCCAGGCGGCCCGGGCCGACGTCGCCGGAGGTCAGCGGGCCCGAGGCCGGGGGCACGACCCGGACCCCGCGAGCCTCCAGGGTCTGGAGGCTGGCCTGGGTGGCCGGGTGCTCCCACATCTCGGTGTGCATGGCCGGGGCGACCACCACCGGCCCGCCGAAGGCCAGGGCGACGTTGGTCAGCAGGTCGTCGGCCAGGCCGGCGGCCAGCAGGGCCAGGGCGGCGGCGGTGGCCGGGGCGACCACCAGGACCTGCCCCCAGCGGGCCAGGGCGACGTGCTCGACCCCGGCCGGGTCGTCCCAGACCGAGGCCGGCACCCGCCGGCCGGTGAGGGCGGCGAAGGTCGCCCGGCTGACCATCCGCTCCCCGGATTCGGTGAGCATGGGCTGGACCTCGGCCCCGGCCCGCATGAGCTCGCGGGCCAGCTCGGCCGCCTTGTAGGCGGCGATCCCGCCGGTCACCCCGAGCAGCACCCGCGCCCCGGCGAGTGGCGCACGCCCGGGTTGGGCCATGGCTACTTGATGGACTCGGCGACCTCGGCCGGGCGCTCCCAGTTCAGCTTGTCCTCGACCAGCTCCTGGAGGGCGACCGAGAGGGCCTTGCGGTTGGGGCCGGCGTCGACCATCGGCGGCACGAACTCGCCGATGCCCTCGCCGAGCTGGCTGTAGTAGCCGTTGATCTGCCTGGCCCGCCTGGCGGCCAGGATGACCAGGGTGTACTTGGAGTCGACCCGGGAGAGCAGGTCGTCGATCTTGGGCTCGATCATCAGTGCTTTCGCTCCTTGACGCGCGTGTGACCGCCGTTGATGGTACGCCGCCTGAGCGCGTCGACGATCTCGACCACCTCGCGGGCGGCCACCTCCAGGTCGTCGTTGACCACCGTGACGTCGAACTCGGGCTCGGCGGCGAGCTCGTCGGAGGCCTTGGCCAGCCGCCCCCGGATCTGCTGGTCGGTCTCACTGCCCCTGGTGCGGAGCCGCCGCTCCAGCTCCTGGAGGCTGGGCGGGGTGATGAACACCATGAAGGCCCGCGGCTCGGCCGCCTTGACCTGCCGGGCGCCCTGGACGTCGATCTCGACCAGGACGTCGCGGCCCTCGGCCAGGGCCCGGTCGATCGGCTTCCTCGGCGTGCCGTACCGCTCGCCGAAGATGTCGGCCCACTCCAGGAACCCGCCGGCCTCGACCATCTCGTCGAACTTGCCGCGGTCGACGAAGTGGTAGTGGCGACCCTCGTCCTCGCGCGGCCGCGGCCCACGGGTGGTGGCCGAGATGGACAGCTCCAGGTCGGGCAGGGCGGCCAGCAACCTGGCCACGATCGCGCCCTTGCCGACCCCCGAGGGGCCGGCGAGGACGATCAGCTTCCCCCGCCGACCCGACTGCTGGTACCCCCCACCATTGGTCAACGCGAGGTGCTTGCTACTTCTTGCCGCCGAACTCGGCGAGCAGGGCGTCCTTCTGCTTGGAGCCGAGGCCGCGGACCCGGCGGGAGGCGGAGATGTCGAGCTTCTCCATGATCTTGCGGGCGCGGACCTTGCCGACCCCGGGCATGCTCTCGAGCACGCTGGAGACCTTCATCTTTCCCACCGTCTCGTCGGAATCTTTGGCAAGGACGGTGGCCAGGCTCATGTTGCCGCTCTTGAGCTGAGCCTTGAGCTCGGCTCGCTTGCGGCGCGCCTCGGCCGCCTTCTCCAACGCCTGCTGGCGCTGCTCGGGCGTCAGGGTTGGCAGGGGCATTCGTGCCTCCTCGTGACCTCGTATCTGGATCGAAGACTCGCGGATTCTATGCATACCTTGGCGGCGGCCACAATCTATCGGCGCTGGTCAGAACCCTCCTCTGTTCACAAAGCGTCAAATCGACCATGAGCATCCAGGGCTTTGGGCCGGTTCGCGCGTTCGTCCCCTCCCCCCTCTGGCCCCGCCGCGAGGGCCTGGTCGCGCACCGCCCGGGCGGCCGCCCCCACGTCGTCTGACCTGGTGATCGGGCGCCCGACGACGATCCGACTGGCGCCCGCCGAGATGGCCTGGGCCGGGGTCGCGACCCGGGCCTGGTCGTCATCGGACGAAAAATCTCCGCCGAGGCGGACACCGGGGCAGATCAGCTCGACCGCGGAGCCGAGCTGGGCCCGCAGGGCGGCCACCTCGAGGGGCGAGCAGACGATCGCCGGGCAGCCGGACCGCACGGCCAGGCCGGCCAGCCGGGGCACGGCCTCGTCGGCCGGGGGCAGGCCCACGGCGGCCAGGTCGGCCGGGGCGGCGCTGGTCAGGATCGTCACCGCGGCCACCCGGCAGCGGTCGCCGGCGGCCTCGACGGCGGCCTCCAGCATGGCCGGGCCGCCGAGGGCGTGGACGGTGACCAGCTCGGCCCCGGCCCGGGCGGCGGCCCGCATCCCGCCGGCCACGGTGGCCGGGATGTCGTGCAGCTTGAGGTCGAGCATCACCCGGCGGCCGTCGCCGGCCAGGGCGGCGACCGCGGCCGGCCCGGCGGCCCCGAACAGCTCCAGGCCGGCCTTGACCATCCCGGCCGCCTCCCCGGCGGCCCGCGACCAGGCCAGCGCCTGCTCCAGCTCGTCGGTGTCCAGGGCCAGGACCAGTGGCGATTCCATCGCGGCAGCCTACCCGCGACCTGTGACCGGCGGAGGTCCGGCCGTCGTCGTCACCGCTCGGCCTTGAACAGCGCCGGCAGCTCGGCCGGCGACCCGGCGCCCTGGTCGGCCAGGTAGCGCTCGAGGCCGTCGGCGACCTCGACCACCGCTCGAGGGTTGATGAAGCTGCCGGTGCCGACGGCGACCGCGGTCGCCCCGACGAGCAGGAACTCGGCCGCGTCCTCGCCGGTGACCACGCCGCCGGTGCCGACGATCGGCACCCCGGGGAGGGCCTGGGCGACCTGCCAGACGCAGCGGACGGCCACCGGCCGGATCGCCGGGCCGGACAGCCCGCCGGTGACCGCGGCCAGCCGGGGCCGGCGCCGCCCGGTGTCCACGGCCATGCCGAGCAGGGTGTTGATCAGGGTCAGCCCGTCGGCCCCGGCGTCCACCACCGCCCGGGCCACGGCGACCAGGTCGGTGACGTCGGCGGTGAGCTTGGCCAGCACCGGAGTCGAGGTGGCCCGCTTGACGGCCTGCACGACCTCGGCCGCGGCCGCCGGGTCGGTGGCGAACACCTCGCCGCGGTGCTCGACGTTGGGGCAGGACAGGTTGACCTCGACCAGGGCCACCCCGGGCTCGCCGTCCAGGCGTTCGGCCAGCCGCCCGAACTCGCCCGGGGTGCGGCCGACCAGGCTGGCCACGACGGTCGCGCCGGCGCCGGCCAGGAACTTGAGGTCGCCGGCGCAGAACGCCTCCACCCCCGGGTTCTGGAGGCCGATGGCGTTGAGCATCCCCGAGGGGGTCTCGGCCATCCGCGGGGTCGGGCGGCCGCGGCGCGGCTCCAGGCTGACCGACTTGGTGACGATGCCGCCGAGGGCGGCCAGGTCGACCCAGCCGGCCATCTCCCGCCCGAACCCGAAGCAGCCGGACGCGGCCAGCACCGGGGTCCTGAGCCGGACCCCGCACAGGTCGACCGACAGGTCGACGGTCACCGGACCAGCTCCTCCAGCTCCGGGTAGCCGAGCTCGGCCCAGGCGATGGCGGCGCCGTCGAACACCGGCCCCTCCAGGCACGACCGGGCCATCCGGGTCTCCCGGTTCTCCGGGGGGCTAGGCTCGAGCCCCCCGGACCCCCCGCCGGGCCCGACCGGCAGGACGCAGGAGAAGCAGATGCCGGTGCCGCAGGCCATCTGCTCCTCGACCGCGACCTGGCAGGCCACCCCGGCGACGGCGGCGACCCGGCTGACCGCGGCCAGCATCGGCATCGGGCCGCAGGCGTAGACCCGCTCGGCCCCGGTGCCGGCGAGCAGCTCGGGCAGCGGGTCGGTGACCAGCCCGCGCCGCCCGGCCGACCCGTCGTCGGTGGTCACGGTCAGGCTGGAGCCGAGCCGTCCGGCCTCGGTGGGGTCGAGCAGGCGGGCGGCGGTGGCCGCCCCGGTCACGAGGTCGACCCGGCAGCCCCGGGCCCGCAGCTCGGCGGCCAGGAAGAACAGCGGGGCGGCGCCGTAGCCGCCGCCGATCAGCAGGCAGCCGGCCGGGGCCTCCGGGGGGTCGAACGGCCGGCCCAGGGGCCCGAGGGCGTCGACCACGTCGTGGGGCCGGAGCCGGGCCAGGGCCCTGGTCCCGGCCCCGACCACGTCGAACACGACCTCGACGGCCCCGGGGCCGGCGCCCGGGCGCTCGACCCGCCAGATCGAGAACGGCCGCCGCAGCGGGAACGAGCGGTCCTCCCCGGCCAGCAGGTGGACGAACTGCCCCGGCCGGGCCCCCTCGGCGACCCGGGGGGCGGCCAGCGTGAGCGCCTGGTACTCCCCCACCCGGCGCCGCTCCAGCACCTCGCACAGCTCGCGGACGGGGCTCACGCGCCGTCCTGATGCCAGGCCTGGAGGGGACGGACGGCCAGGTCGCCGGCCAGGCGGGCCTCGATCCCCTGGACGACGGCGGTGAGGCCGGAGAGGGTGGTGATGCAGGGGATGTCGGCGGCCACGGCGGCGATGCGGATGTCGTAGCCGTCCTCCCTGGCCCCGGGC
Organism: uncultured Actinomycetes bacterium; assembly: GCA_937881255.1. GTDB lineage: Bacteria > Actinomycetota > CALGFH01 > CALGFH01 > CALGFH01 > CALGFH01. Next base: position 2,392 of record CALGFH010000157.1, on the reverse strand, counting down.
CCGGCCGGGGTGTTGACGACCAGGTCGATCTCGCCGGCCCGGATCCGGTCGACCACGTTGTCGGGCCCCTCGTGGCCCTTGCGGACCACCGCCACCTCCATCCCGTTGCGGTGCAGGACCCCGGCCGTGCCGGTGGTCGCGACCAGGGTGAAGCCCAGGTCGGCGAGGCGCTTGGCCGGCAGCACGATGGCCCGCTTGTCGGCGTTGCGGACCGACAGGAAGGCCACCCCCTTGGCCGGCAGGGCCCCGTAGGCGGCCTCCTGGCTCTTGGCGAAGGCGGCCCCGAAGCGGGCGTCGAGGCCGAGGACCTCGCCGGTGGAGCGCATCTCCGGCCCCAGCAGCGAGTCGGCCCCGGGGAAGCGGGCGAACGGCAGCACCGCCTCCTTGACCCCGACGTGGGCCGGCTCGGCCGCCTGGAGGCCGAGGCCGGCCAGGGTCGACCCGGTCATCAGCCAGGCGGCCGCCTTGGCCACGGGCAGGCCGGTGACCTTCTCCACGAACGGGACCGACCGGCTGGCCCGCGGGTTGGCCTCGAGCACGTACAGCCGGTCGCCCTTGAAGGCGAACTGGACGTTGAGGACGCCGACCACCCCGAGGGCCCGGCCGAGCCGGGCGGTGGCCGCCTCCACGGCCGCGACCTGGTCGGCTCCCAGGGTGATGGGCGGGAGCACGCAGGCCGAGTCGCCGGAGTGGATGCCGGCCTCCTCGATGTGCTCCATCACCCCGCAGACCAGCACCTGGCCTCCTGCGTCGCAGAGGGCGTCCACGTCGACCTCGACCGCGTCCTCCAGGAACCGGTCGACCAGCACGGGGCGGTCCCCCGCCCTCCCGATGGCGGCCAGGGCGCTGGAGCGGCTCAGGCCGTCGGCGTCGTAGCAGACCTCCATGGAGCGGCCGCCGAGCACGTAGGAGGGGCGGACCAGGACCGGGTAGCCGACCCGGTCGGCCACGGCCAGGGCCTGCTCGACGGTGGCCGCCTGGCCCCAGGGCGGGGCGTCCAGGCCGCACTGCTCCAGGACGGTCCCGAAGCGGCCCCGGTCCTCGGCCAGGTCGATGGCGTCGGGCGGGGTGCCGAGCAGCGGCACCCCGGCCGCGGCCAGCCCCTGGGCCAGCTGCAGCGGGGTCTGGCCGCCCATGGTCACGATCACCCCGACCAGCTCGCCCCCGGCCGCCTCGGCCCGGCACACCTCGAGCACGTCCTCGCAGGTCAGCGGCTCGATGTAGAGGCGGTCGGCGATGTCGTAGTCGGTGGAGACGGTCTCGGGGTTGCAGTTGACCATCACCGTCTCGTAGCCGGCCTCCCGCAGGGCCTGGACGGCGTGGACGCAGGCCGTGTCGAACTCGACCCCCTGGCCGATCCGGTTGGGCCCCGACCCGAGCACCACCACCCGGCGCCGGCCGGTGGCCGGGACCTCGCTCTCCTCCTCGTAGGTCGAGTAGTGGTAGGGGGTGGAGGCCTCGAACTCGCCCGCGCAGGTGTCGACCGAGCGGTAGACGGGCTCGACCCCCAGCGCCCGGCGCCGGGTCCGGACCTCGCCCTCGGTGGCCCCGACCACGGCGGCCAGCTGGGGGTCGGAGAAGCCGTGGCGCTTGGCCCGCCAGAGCAGGTCCCGGCCGAGGTCGTCGATCGAGGACGCGGCGGCGACCTCGGCCCCGACCTCGACGATGCGGGCGATCCCGTCCACGAACCAGGGGTCGATGTCGGAGGCGGCGGCCACCTCGTCCACCGTCCGGCCCAGGCGCAGGGCCCGCTCGACCGCCGCCAGCCGGTCGGCGGTGGGCCGGGCGCAGGCGGCCAGCAGGGCCTCGGGGGCCGCCTGGGGCGTGCCCGGGGCCGGGTCGCCGCCGGGGTCGCCGAGGCCGTCGGCGCCCGTCTCCAAGGACCGGCAGGCCTTCTGCAGGGCCTCGGGGAAGGTCCGGCCGATGGCCATGACCTCCCCGACCGACTTCATCCGGGTGGTCAGCTCGGGGTCGGCCCCGGGGAACTTCTCGAAGTTGAACCGGGGGACCTTGACGACCACGTAGTCCAGGGTGGGCTCGAAGGCGGCGGCGGTCTTGCCGGTGACCTCGTTGCGGATCTCGTCCAGGGTGAACCCGACGGCCAGCTGGGCGGCCACCTTGGCGATCGGGAACCCGGTGGCCTTGGAGGCCAGGGCCGAGGACCGCGACACCCGCGGGTTCATCTCGATCACGACCCGGCGGCCGGTGCGGGGGTCGACCGCGAACTGGACGTTGGCCCCGCCGGTCTCGACCCCGACGGCCCGGAGCACGGTCAGGGCGTCGTCGCGCAGCTCCTGGTACTCGCGGTCGGACAGGGTCATCTGGGGGGCGACGGTGACCGAGTCGCCGGTGTGGACGCCCATCGGGTCGACGTTCTCGATCGAGCAGACGA
>CALGFH010000156.1 GCA_937881255.1 uncultured Actinomycetes bacterium | reverse complement strand
CCCACGTCAGCCGGGCCATGGTCAAGCTCGGCGCCCGCGACCGGGCCCAGCTGGTGGTGTTCGCCTACGAGTCCGGCCTGGTCCGCCCCGGCTGGATATCCTGACGCCCGAACGAGAGGAGCAGCTCCATGCGATCCACCGTCACCGCCATCCAGATGGGCATCCGCGTCGTCGGCGTGGTCCAGCTCGCCCTCGGCCTCGCCTTCTGGACCGGCAACCTCCTCGGCCTGGTCGACCTGCACCAGCTGCTCGGGATCCTGCTCGTGCTCGCCCTGTGGACCCTGGCCGCCCTGGCCGCCCGGGCCGGCGTGCCCGGCGGCCTGGTCGCCGGGGCCGTCGTGCTCGGCCTGGTCGTGCCCATCGTCGGCCTCACCCAGCGGGAGCTGCTGCCCGGCTCGGCCCACTGGCTGATCCAGGTCCTGCACCTGCTGCTCGGCATCGGCCTCCTGGGCCTGGCCGAGAACCTGGCCACCAGGGCCAAGGCCCGCCTGGCCCCGGTCGCCTGACGAGGCCGGCGCCGTGCCCGAGACGGTCGACGTCGCCGTCGTCGGAGGCGGCGTCATCGGGCTGTCGGTGGCCCGCGAGCTCCGCCTGGCCGGGGCCGGCCGGGTGGTCGTCCTGGAGCGGGAGGCGTCGGTCGGGCAGGGCTCGTCCTCGCGGGCCAACGGCGGCGTCCGGGCCCAGTTCACCACCAGGGCCAACATCGAGTTCTCGGCCTTCTCCATCGCCGAGCTGGAGCGCCTCGACGCCGCCACCGGCCTGCTCGGCTTCCACCAGACGGGCTACCTGCTGCTGTGCGGCACCGAGGCCGGCCGGGACGGGCTGGCCGAGGCGTTCCGGCTGCAGCGCTCCCTCGGCGTGGACGCGCGCTGGCTGACCCCGGCCGAGGCCCTGGAGCTGGTCCCGTTCCTGCGCCCCGACGGGCTGCTGGCCGCGACCTTCCACGCCCGCGACGGCTTCCTCGACCCCCACGGGGTGGTCGCCGCCCTGCGGGCCGAGGCCGACCGGCTGGCCGTCGAGGTGGCCACCGGCACCGAGGTGACCGCCGTCGAGCCGGCCCCGGGCGGGGGGCTGGACCTGCGTGCCGGCGACCGGAGGATGCGGGCCGGGGTGGTGGTCAACGCCGCCGGGCCGGCCGCCGGCCGGTTCGCCGCCCTGGCCGGGAGCGAGCTGCCGGTGGCGCCGGTGCGCCGCAACCTGGCCTATGTCCGCGAGCCCGGCGGCCCCGGCGAGCTCATCCCCATGTGCGTCGACCTGGACACCGGGGTGCTGATCCGCCGCGAGGCCAGCGGCGGGTTCGTGGTCGCCTGGTCGGACCCGCAGGACCCGTCGTCCTGGGACACGACCGTCGACCCGAGGTTCCTCGAGCAGCTGGCCCAGCGGGTCGGCAACCGGTTCCCGCTGCTCGAGGACCTGCCCCTGGACCCGCGCCAGTGCTGGGCCGGCCTGTACCCGGAGACCCCCGACCACCACGCCGTCATCGGCCGCGACCCGCTGGTCCCGGCCCTGGTCCACTGCGCCGGCTTCGGCGGGCACGGGGTGATGCACGCCCCGGCCGCCGGCCGGGCCGTGGCCGAGCTGGTCACCCTGGGCGGCTGCCGCACCTTCGACCTGCACCCGCTGCGCCCGGCCCGGTTCGCCGAAGGCGACCTGATCGTCGAGACGGCTGTGTTGTGACGATCGAGTGATAGCGGTACTACGAGTGGATCTTCGTGGTCGCGTCCAGTTCTCGGTTGTGGTTTCTTGTCGCCATTGATCGGAGCAGGGGGGAGGTCGACGGTGACCGCCGAGGCAGCCAGCAGGGTCCCCACCGGCGAGGCCGGGTTCCGGCTCATCGCCGAGCACCTGCCCGACCTGATCCTGCTCGCCTTCGACCCCGAGCTGAAGATCTGGGCCGCCACCGGCGCCGCCATCCGGGCCAGGGGCTGGACGGCCGGCGACTTCGTCGGCAGGAAGGTCCCCGAGGTCGGCCGCCCGGCCGACGCCGCCATCACCGAGGCCTACTGCCTGGCCGCGCTGCGGGGCGAGTGCCGCCGGCTGGAGACGACCGGCAACAAGGATCCGTCCCGGCTGTGGGCGCAGTTCTTCGTGCCCCTCCCCGACGACCGGGGCGCCGTGGTGGGCGGCATGCTGATCGCCAGGGACATCACCGACCACCGGCAGGCCGAGCGCGAGCTCGTGGCCAGCCGGCGCCAGCTCGCCGAGGCCCAGCGGATCGCCCAGGTGGGGAGCTGGGAGTGGGACCTCGAGACCGAAGAGGTCAGCTTCTCCGACGAGCTCTGCCGGATCCTCGGCCGCCCGGCCGGCCTCAAGCTGGCCACCGCCGCCGGCATCGCCGAGCTGATCTATCCGGCCGACCTGGAGCGGGTCGAGGCCGAGATGGCGCGCATGCGCACCGACGCCACGCCGTTCGCCGTCGAGCACCGCATCGTCCGCGCCGACGGCGCCGTCCGGACGGTCCTGGCCCGCGGCGAGGGCGTGGTCGACGGCGACGGGCGGGTGGTGCGGTTCATCGGCACCGACCAGGACGTCAGCGACCGCCGCCAGGCCGACGCCGAGCGCCGCCGCCTGCTCAACCGGGTCTACGAGGTCCAGG
>CALGFH010000155.1 GCA_937881255.1 uncultured Actinomycetes bacterium | reverse complement strand
CGTGGAGCCGTTCCGGCTCGCTCGCAAGCGGGCGGCCTACGCAAACACCGGGGGTGGGCGGCCGATGCGGTTCATCGACCGGATCGAGCCGGCGGGGGAGGCGGAGACGCTCTGCATCCAGGTCGCGGCGGCCGACTCGCTGTACGTGACCGACGACTTCCTGGTCACCCACAACACCCTCAACGACTCGTTCATCGTGCTGGATGAGGCGCAGAACACCACGCCGGAGCAGATGAAGATGTTCCTGACGCGGTTGGGGTTCAACACCAAGGCGGCGGTGACGGTGGATATCACCCAGATCGACCTGCCGGCGGGGCAGCATTCGGGGTTGAACGTGGTGCGGGAGATCCTGACCGGGATCGACGACCTGTCGTTCGTGTACCTGTCGAGCCGGGACGTGGTGCGGCACCGGATCGTCCAGGACATCGTGGAGGCGTACCGGCGCTACGACGAGGCCAGGGCGTAGATGGCCACCGAGCCCCCGCATCCCCGGGCTGGCTGTCGCGGGTCGGGCGGCCGGGAATGAGTGTGTTCCTGGCCAACGAACAGGCCGATTACAGGGTGGACGAGCCGTCCCTGGCGAGGCTGGCCCGTCTGGTGATGGACGCCGAAGGGGTCGAGGAGTCCGAGATCTCATTGCTGCTGGTGGACCGGTCGGTGATGACCGACCTGAACGAGCGCTACATGGGCGAGGACCGGCCCACCGACGTGCTCGCCTTCCCGATCGACGGGCCGTCGCCGGCGTCGGGGCCGCCCGACGGGCCCTCGGGGCCGCGCGGGTTCGCCGCCGACCGCCTGGGTGAGGGCGACGACGAGGACGCCCTGGAGGACGAGGAGGACGACGACGCGCCCTGGCTGCTCGGCGACATCGTGCTCTGCCCGGCCTACGCGGCCGAGCAGGCCACCCGCAACGGCCAGAGCCTGACCGCCGAGCTGGAGCTGCTGACCGTGCACGGCATCCTCCACCTGTGCGGGTTCGACCATGCCGAGCCCGACGAGGAGCGGACCATGCAGGCCCGCACCAACGAGCTGCTGGCGCGCTGGCGCGCCGGTGAGCGGCCGTGAACCGGCTCTCCACCACCGACATCTGGAGCCTGCTGGCGGTGGTCGCCCTGACCGGGATCGCCGCCTTCCTGGCCGCGGCCGAGACCGGCCTGACCCGGATGAGCCGGGCCAGGGCCATGCACCTGCACGAGGAGCAGCGCCGCGGCTCGGTCCAGCTGCTCGCCCTGGTCGAGCAGCCGGCCCGCTTCCTCAACCTGGTCCTGCTGCTGGTGCTGGTGGTCCAGTTCTTCGCCACCGCCCTGTTCACCTCGGTGATGAACTCGGTCGTGGGCGGCGGGCTCGGGGTGGTCATCGCGGCCACCGTCATGACCGTGATCACCTTCATCGGGGCCGAGGTGGCCCCCAAGACCTACGCCGTCCAGCACACCGACCGGGCGGCGCTGCTGGTGGCCCCGTTCGTGCACTTCCTGACCCGCCTGCCCGGCCTCGGGCAGCTGACCCGGCTGCTGATCGCCATCGGCAACGTGGTCACCCCGGGCAAGGGCCTGAAGAGCGGCCCGTTCGTCTCCGAGGACGAGATCAAGGCGATGGTCGACGAGGCCGAGCGCGACGACGTCATCGAAGAGGAAGAGCGGGAGATGATCCACTCGGTCTTCGAGTTCGGCGACACCATCGTGCGCGAGGTCATGGTGCCCCGGCCCGACATGGTCGCGGTCCCGCTCCAGACCCCGCTCCAGCAGGTGCTGGAGCTGATCCTGCGCACCGGCTACTCCAGGATCCCGGTCTATGACGGCACCATCGACGAGGTGGTCGGCCTGGCCTACGCCAAGGACGTGCTCCGGCGCCTCCACGACGGCCAGGCCGACAAGCCCCTGGCCGACATCCTGCGCCCGGCGCTGTTCATGCCCGAGTCGATGCGGGCCGCCGAGTGCCTGCGGGAGATGCGCAGGCGCAAGAGCCACATGGTGATCGTGATCGACGAGTACGGCGGCACCTCCGGGCTGGTCACCCTGGAGGACCTGCTGGAGGAGATCGTCGGGGAGATCGCCGACGAGTACGACCGCGACGAGCCCAACGTCGAGCCGCTGCCCGACGGCGACTACCGGGTCAACGCCCGCCTCGGCATCGACGAGGTCAACGAGCTGCTGGACGTCGAGCTGCCGTCGACCGAGTGGGACTCGATCGGCGGCCTGCTGTTCAACGTGGTCGGCGGGGTGCCCCGGGAGGGGCAGGAGGTCGAGTTCCAGGGCCTGCGCCTGCGGGCCGAACGGGTCCAGGGCCGGCGCATCGGCCGGGTCCGCATCCACCGGCTGCCCCCGCCCGAGCAGGCCGAGGACATCACCGCCCAGGTCCGCCGGCTGTGAATCGGCCCGCCGCCGCCGAGCTGGTCGCCGCCGCCCGGGCGGCCCGCGAGCGCGCCTACGCCCCCTACTCCGGGTTCCGGGTCGGGGCGGCGCTGCTCACCGCCCAGGGCGACGTGGTCACCGCCGCCAACGTCGAGAACGCCAGCTACGGCCTGGCCATCTGCGCCGAGCGGTCGGCCGTGGTGGCGGCCGTGGCCGCCGGGTCGCGCCGCTTCCTGTCCATCGCCGTGGCCGGCAACGGCCCCGACCCGGTCACGCCCTGCGGGGCCTGCCGGCAGGTCCTGCGCGAGTTCCCCGAGGGCGTCGACCTGGAGGTGCTGTGCGCCGGCGAGACCGGCGACGAGCTGGTCACCACCACCCTGGGGGCGCTGCTCCCCGACAGCTTCGGGCCCGAGGCGCTCCGGTGAAGTCGGGGCTGGTGGCCCTGGTCGGGCGGCCCAACGTCGGCAAGTCGACCCTGCTCAACGCCCTGCTCGGCCAGAAGCTGGCGATCGTCTCGGACAAGCCCCAGACCACCCGCTCGGCCGTCCGGGGGGTGCTGCACCGGCCCGAGGGCCAGATCGTGCTGGTCGACACCCCGGGCCTCCACAAGCCGCGGACCCTGCTCGGCCAGCGGCTCAACGACCTGGTCAGGGGCACGCTGGCCGAGGTCGACCTGGTCCTCCAGCTGGTCGACGCGGCCGCCGGGGTCGGCGCCGGCGACCGCTTCCTGGCCGCCGAGCTGGCCAAGGTGGCCACACCCAAGCTGTGCGTGGTCAACAAGATGGACGCGGCCTCGAGGGCCAAGATCGCCGCCGCCCTCCAGGCCGCGGCCGACCTGGCCGACTTCGCCGAGGTCGTGCCCGTCTCGGCCCGCGCCGGGACCCAGCTCGACCTGCTGGTCGAGCTGATCCTGCGCCATCTCCCCGAGGGCCGGCCGCTGTACCCCGAGGGCCACACCAGCGACGAGCCCGAGCAGCACCTGGTGGCCGAGCTGATCCGCGAGAAGGCCCTGGCCGTGGTCCGCGACGAGCTGCCCCACTCGGTGGCCGTGCTGGTCGAGGAGATGGGCCCCGACCCCGAGCGCGAGGACCTGCTGGTGATCCGGGCGTTCCTGTTCGTGGAGCGGGCCAGCCAGAAGCCGATCGTCCTCGGCAAGGGCGGGTCGGTGCTGCGCGACATCGGCACCAGGGCCAGGGCCGAGCTCGAGGCCCTGTTCGGCACCCAGGTCTACCTCGACCTGAGGGTGAAGGTTGCCAAGGAGTGGCAGCGCGACCCCCGCCAGCTGTCCCGCCTCGGGTTCTGAACAGATGAAGGAGCGCGGATGCGGGTGATGGTGCTGGGCGGGACCCGGTTCATCGGGGCCGCCATCGTCGAGGAGCTGCACGCCCACGGGCACGAGCTGCTGATCGTCCACCGGGGCGAGCACGAGCCGGGCGACCTGCCCGAGGTCGACCACCTGCACGCCCAGCGCCAGGACCTGCCCCACCTGCGCGGCCCGGTCGGCGAGTTCGACCCCGAGGCGGTGGTCGACAACTGCGCCTACTCGGCCGCCGACGCCGAGACCGCTCTAGCCGCCATCGGCGACGACGTGCGCCTGCTGGTGGTGTCCAGCATGGACGTGTACCGGGCCTTCGGGGCCGTGCTGGCCGGGACCGAGACCGACCCGCTGCCGATCGACGAGACCGCACCGGTCCGGCCCGAGCGCTACCCCTACCGGGGCCGGCCCCATCCCTCGGCCGACACCGACACCTACGAGAAGCTGGACGTCGAGGCCGCCTACCTGGCCAGGGAGGCGACCGTGTGCCGGCTGCCGATGGTCTACGGCGAGCGCGACCACCAGCGCCGCGAGGAGCCGATCCTGCGCCGGGCCCGGGCCGGGCGGGACCGGATCCCGGCCGGGTCGGGCGGCTGGCTGTGGACCCGCGGCTATGTCCGCGACGTGGCCACCGGCATCCGCCTGGCCCTGGAGTCCGACGCCTGCGTGGCCGAGATCCTCAACCTGGGCGAGGCCCGCACCTGGTCGATGGGCCTGTGGGCCAGGCACGTCCTGGAGGCCGCCGGCTCTGGGGCCGAGCTGGCCCGGGTCCCCGACGTCCTCCTGCCCGACGACCTCAAGGCGCTGGGGACCATCCCCCAGCACCTCCTGGTCGACTCCAGCAAGGCCCGCGACCTCCTCGGCTGGACCGACACCGACCCCCACGAGGCCCTCCACCGCTCCGTGGCCTGGCACCTGGCCAACCCGCCGGAGGACGCGGACGCCGACTTCAGCGCCGACGACCGCGCCCTGGCGGCGAGCTAGCCGGTCAGCCGGCCACCGGCTCCTCGATCCGCTTCGACCAGCTGGCGCGCCAGGCCGGAGGGTCGAACGGCTCGGCGTAGTAGCGGGTCTCCTTCCAGATCTTGCCGTCGCGGAACTCGACCCGGCCGACGCCGTAGGCGACCGAGCCGTCGGGGTACTCGATGTACGACTCGCGCACCCAGACGTCGCCGCTGCCGGTCAGGCGACCCAGGCGGATGTTCGGCTTGCCGCCCGGGAAGGTCTCCTGGAGCCTGCGGAGGCCGTCACGGTCCATCCGCTCGCCCGACTGCGGGAACTCCACGGTGAAGTCCTCATGACGGGCCTCGTACTCCACCGCCGGGTCCATGGCGCCGACCAGCCGGTCCATCAGCTCGCGCACCTCGTGCTCCTGCATGGCTGTCCTCCTTGGTCGCTGACAGGTGCTGATGCCACGATGGGCCGGCCGGCTGACGTGACACTGTGGATCGGCTGCGGGCCGACGGGAGGACGGGCGACAGCAAGATGGAGTTCGGGATCCTGGGGCCGTTGGAGGTCCGTGACGGGTCGGGCCTGGTC
>CALGFH010000154.1 GCA_937881255.1 uncultured Actinomycetes bacterium | reverse complement strand
CCTGGGTGACGGTGAACCCGAGCACGGCGAGGGGCCGGCCGGCGACCGTCACGATCACGCCGGCGGCCCCGGCTCGGAGCTGCTGGCCCAGCTCCCGCCGGAGCAGGTGGTCTTCCTGACCCGCACCGCGGTGCTGGAGCGGATGTCGGGGCCGCTGTGCGACGCGGTCCTCGACCGCAAGGGGTCGGGGCGGGTCCTGGAGTCGCTGGAGGACTCGAACCTGCTGGTGGTCTCGTTGGACCGCCGCCGTGCCTGGTACCGCTACCACCGCCTGTTCCGGGAGCTGCTGCGGGCCGAGCTCGAGCGACGCGAGCCCGGGCTGATGCCGCGGCTGCACGCCCGGGCGGCCGCCTGGTGTGAGGCCAATGGCCTGCCGGAGGTCGCCATCGACCATGCCCGGGCCGCCGGGGACGCCGATCGGGTCGCCCGGCTGGTCTCGGACGCGGCGGGACGAGCCTATGCAAGCGGGCGGCGCGACACCGCGATCCGCTGGTACGACTGGTTCGAGGAACAGGGACTGATCGAACGCTACCCGCTGATCGCCATCGGAGGGGCCTGGCGGCACGCGCTGCTCGGCCAGCCGGCGGGAGTCGAGCGCTGGGCGGCCGCGGCCGACCGCGCGTCGGCGTCGGCGACGCCCCCGGAACGCACGGTGGTGGAGGCTTCGCTCGCCCTGCTCCACGCCGCCCTGTGCCGCCACGGCGTGGTCCGGATGCGGGCCGACGCGCAGTTCGCCAGAGAGCGGCTGGACCCGGGAGAATCGGCGCGAGGGCCGGCGCTGCACCTGGAGGCGGTCTCCTACCTGCTGGCCGGCGAGACCGACCGCGCCGACCAGCTCCTGGCCCAGGCGGTCGGGGCCGCCACCCACGACCGCGAGCTGAACGCCGTCTCGTACGCCCTGGCCCAGCGCTCCCTGGTCGCCATCGAGCGTCAGGACTGGGACCGGGCCGAGACACTGGCCGAGCAGGCGTTCACGGTCGTACGGGACGGGCACCTGGACGACTATGTCTCCAGCCCCCTCGTCTACGCCGTGTCGGCCCGGACGGCCCTGCACCGCGGCGACCTGCAACGGGCCCAGCAGCACCTCGCCCGGGCCGCTCGCCTGCGGCCGCTGCTCACCCACAGCCTCCCCACCTACGCCGTCCAGGCGCTGCTGGAGCTCGCGCGGGCCTACCTGACGCTCAACGACGCCACCGGCGCCAGAGCGGTCCTGGGGCAGGCCCGCGACGTCCTGCGCCTGCGACCGGACCTCGGCATCCTGCCTTCCCAGGTCGAGGAGCTGCGGTCGAGACTGGAGACGGCCCGGACGGCACTGCCCGGGTCGTCGTCGCTGAGCGCCGCCGAGCTGCGCCTGCTCCCGTTGCTGTCCACCCATCTGTCGTTCCGGGAGATCGGTGAGCGGCTGTACATCTCCCAGAACACGGTGAAGACGCAGGCGATCTCGGTCTACCGCAAGGTCGGGGCCTCCTCGCGCAGCGAGGCCGTCCAGCGGCTGCAGGAGATCGGCCTGCTCGGGGCGTAGGGCCCGACCGGACGCGCTCGATTTTCACCCCAAGGGGGTGATGTGGCCGGCCCGCTTGTCCTGTGGGATGGAGGCAATCCAGGCCCGAGCGAGGTGGAGGCTGCAATGACCAGGCCGTTCCAGGGCGTGATCAACATCGACATCCGGGACTCGGTGCCCGACTGGGCGCCCTACCTGCAACCGGTGGCGCCCGAGGGCGCCCCCAACATCGTGTACATCGTGCTCGACGACGCCGGGTTCTCGGCCATGGAGCCATGGGGCGGGCTGATCGAGACCCCCAACATCAACAAGCTCGCCCAGAACGGGCTGACCTACACCAACTGGCACACCACCGCGCTGTGCTCCCCGACCCGGTCGTCGCTGCTGACCGGGCGCAACCACACCACCAACGGCATGGCCTGCATCGCCGAGGCGACCTCGGGGTTCCCCAACGCCAACGGCCACATCCCCTTCGAGTGCGCCACCATCGCCGAGGTGCTGGGCGAGCGCGGCTGGAACACCTACATGCTCGGCAAGTGGCACCTGGTCGCGGCCGACGAGATGAACATGGCCTCGACCAAGCGCAACTGGCCGGTCGGCCGAGGGTTCGAGCGCTACTACGGGTTCCTGGGCGGCGAGACCAACCAGTGGTATCCGGACCTGGTCTACGACAACCACCTGGTGGAGCAGCCGGCGATGCCCGAGGACGGCTACCACCTGACCACCGACCTCACCGACAAGGCGATCGAGTTCATCAAAGACGCCAAGATGATCGTGCCCGACAAGCCGTTCTTCATGTACTTCTGCCCCGGTGCCACCCACGCCCCCCACCACGCCCCCAAGGAGTGGATCGAGAAGTACAAGGGCCGCTTCGACATGGGCTACGAGCGCTACCGCGAGCAGGTGTTCCAGCGCCAGCAGCAGCTGGGCATCTTCCCCGAGGACGCCGAGCTGTCGCCGCTGAACCCCTATGCCGAGGAGCAGAGCGTCGACGGCAAGCCGTGGAACGCCGTTGACGTGGTCCGGCCCTGGGACTCGCTGTCGGAGGAGGAGCAGCGGCTGTTCAGCCGGATGGCCGAGGTGTACGCGGGGTTCCTGTCCCACACCGACCACGAGATCGGGCGCCTGCTCGACTTCCTGGAGGCGTCCGGGGAGCTGGAGAACACCATCGTGATCCTGGTCTCCGACAACGGGGCCAGCGGCGAGGGCGGCCCCAACGGCTCGGTCAACGAGAACAAGTTCTTCAACGGCATCCCCGACGACATCCAGGAGAACCTCCGGTACCTGGAGGAGCTGGGGTCCCCGGCCACCTACAACCACTACCCGGTGGGCTGGGCGTGGGCCTTCAACACCCCGTTCAAGATGTGGAAGCGCTACAACTTCGAGGGCGGCGTGGCCGACCCGCTGCTCATCTCCTGGCCCAGGCAGATCAAGGCCAGGGGCGAGCTGCGCCACCAGTTCGCCCACGCCACCGACCTGGTCCCGACCATCTACGACTGCATCGGGCTGGAGCTGCCGGAGGTGGTCAAGGGGTTCACCCAGATCCCGCTGGAAGGGGTGAGCCTGCGTCCGACCTTCGAGAGCGACGACGTGCCCACACCCAAGGAGACCGGGTTCTTCTCGATGCTGGGGTCCCGGGCGATCTGGCACAAGGGCTGGAAGGCGGTGAGCGTGCACCCGACGATCGCCGGCTGGGGCAACTTCGCCAGCGACCGCTGGGAGCTCTACCACACCGACAAGGACCCCACCGAGACCCACGACCTGGCGGCCGAGCATCCGATGAAGCTGCAGGAGCTGATCAGCCTCTGGTTCCACGAGGCCGGCCGGTACCGGGG
>CALGFH010000153.1 GCA_937881255.1 uncultured Actinomycetes bacterium | reverse complement strand
GCGGGATGTCGCGGTAGGTCCGGACCAGGGTCCGGGCGGCGTTGTAGGCGGGCATCACCACGACGACCTTGGGCTGGGACGGGTCAGGGGGCATCGGGGACCTACCTACGTCTGGCGGGACGGTCTGCCAGAGGATCGTAGTCAATCGGCGAGGCAACCGGCGAAACCCCGGCCCCGGGGCCGTCCGGCGGGCCGTACAGGAGCAGCTGGCCGCCGCCCCAGGGGATGTGGGCGAGCCGGGGGCGGGCCTGCTGGAGGGTGCGGCCGGCCACCCGCCCGGTCGGGTCGGCGGGCTGGGCGCCGACCAGCAGGTGGGTCACCCCGAGCCGGCCGACCGGGTCGCGGACGTTGGCGTCGGCGCTGGGCCACGGCGTCAGCGCGGTCAGGCTGGTGTCGAACAGCAGCGTCGGCGCGTACGCCCCGAACACCACCGCGTCCTGGGGCAGCGTCGCCGCCAGCGCCCGCTGCCCCAGCTCCCGCGAGCGCCCGCTGCCCATCGCCCCGTCCAGGTACAGGACCACCCCGGGGAGGGCCACCGCCACCCCGAGCGCGACCCCGGCCACCCCGGCCACCCACCGGCTCCCGAGGGCCCGGCCGGCCAGGGCGGCCAGGTCGGCCAGCCCGAACCCGGCCAGCACGGCCAGCCCGGGCAGGGCCGGGACCACATAGCGGTTGGGGGCGGTGTAGTGGCCGGGCAGGTAGTCCCCCACCGCCACCGCCAGCCACAGCCCGACCCCCCACAGGCCGGCCATGACCAGGGCGTCCCTGGCCGCCGGATCCAGCCGGGACCAGCGCCGGGCCAGCGCGGCCAGGCCGAGGGCGGCGGCCACCAGCAGCGGCAGGCTGCGCCCCAGCGCCTGGTCGGAGTCGGCCAGGTAGCGGCCGACCCGCTCGGCGATCGCCAGCGGGGTGCCCAGGTACTCGACCGTCGGCCAGATCCGCAGGGCGGTCCGGAACCGCTCCCAGTTGGGCAGGGCCACCGCCACCAGCCAGGCCGCCCCGGCCAGGACCAGGGCGGCCAGCCCGGCCAGCCCCATGGCCAGGGCCCGCCGGTCCCGGCGGCGGGCCGCCGCGACCAGCACCACCCCCAGCATCACCATCCCCGGGAGCAGCGCGTTCGCCTTGACCGACACCGCGGCCGCCACCAGCAGCCCGACCCCGGCCCCGGCGGCGACCGACGGCCGCCAGGCGGCCCGGGTGGCGAGCACGAACGCCCCGGCCAGCAGCACCACCACCGTCGCCTCGACCAGGGCGAGCCGCCCGTGCTCGAGGATGAGATTCGCCCCGCCGAGGGCGGCCGCGGCCAGCAGGGCGGCCGGCCGGCCGAGCGGCCGGGCCAGCCCGAGGGCCAGCAGCAGCACCGCCCCGGCGACCGCGGCCATGGACAGGGCCCGCCCGGCGGCCAGGCTGGGCCCGGTCACGGCGAAGGTCGCCGCCGCCAGGGCGCTGTAGGCGCCGTTGGTCAGGCTCCGGTCGACGTCCCCGGTGGCGAAGTGGCCGGCCCGGACCCGCTCGCGGGCGTTGGCCAGGTTGAAGCCCTCGTCGGTCCAGGGGGCGTTGCTGACCGTCAGCCGCCCGGGAGGGTCGGCCCCGGCGAAGGGGGCCAGCAGCCAGAGCACGATCCCGGCCAGCAGCAGCCCGGCCAGCACCTGCCCCGGCGTGACCGCCCCGTCGCCAGCGGGCCGGGTGGCCGCGCTCACGCCTCGAGCTGGTCGCGCCGGCGCCGGATGGCCTCGGCGCTGGCCAGGCGGTGCTCGCGGCGGATCTTGGCCTCGGCCTGGCGGTGCCGCTCGACGTCGGTCTCGGGTACCAGGCCGGGCACCGGCCGCGGCTGGCCCTGCTCGTCCAGGGCCACGAACACCAGGTAGGCCGAGGAGGTGTGGGTCCGGCGGCCGCTGAGGATGTCTTCGGCCTCGACCCGCACCCCGACCTCGATCGAGGTCCGCCCGACGTCGTTCACCGACGCCTGCACCAGGACCACGTCACCGACCTTGACCGGGTGCAGGAAGCTCATCTGGTCCAGCGAGGCCGTCACCACCGGCCCTCCGGCGTGCCGGCTGGCCGCGATCCCGGCGGCGGTGTCGATCAGCTTCATGATCTCGCCGCCGTGCACGTTGCCCATGATGTTGGCCCTGGACAGGTCCATGTGCTGGGACAGGGTGACCTCCGAGGCCCGCGGCGGCTTGGGCGCCAGGTCGTGGGCGGCCGCCGCCCTGGCCGCCTCCCGGACCTGGTCGCGCAGCCCGTCGAGCGGCCGCGACCCGCCCGCCCCGGTCCCGATCTCGCTCACGCCCCCGGCGCTCCTTGTTGTCGCGGCCTCGATCCCAGCAGAGGATAGCTGTCCCACGTCGCCCGCATCCGCACCCCCAGCAAAGGACACCCTCGCCATGGAGATGAAGCTCGAGCTGGTCCCGATCCCGGTGACCGACGTCGACCGGGCCAAGGCCTTCTACACCGACCAGGTCGGCTTCACGGCCGACCTCGACGAGCGCTTCGGCGAGTCGTTCCGGGTCGTCCAGCTGACCCCGCCCGGCTCCGCCTGCTCGATCTGCATCGGGGTCGGCATCGTCGAGACACCCCCCGGCTCCGTCCAGGGCCTCCACCTGGTCGTCCCCGACATCCACAGCGCCCGGGCCGACCTGCTCACCCGCGGGGTCGAGGTCAGCGAGGTCCAGGACATGAGCGCCCCCGGCAAGCCCACCGTCTCCTACGCCTACTTCAAGGACCCCGACGGCAACAGCTGGGCCCTCCAGCAGCTCCCTTACTGATTGACGGCATTCGTCCATCGTGCTGGCGGCCGTGGCCGCCACGCTCACACCGGTACCGGGAGCAACCGCGACAGCGGTCGCGCCGGCGGACCGCGGCCCCGCGTACCAGCCCGCCCTGCAGGCCCCGGGCGTCGTCACCCTGGTCTTCTCCGGGGACATCTCGCCCCCGACCAACGAGTTCAAGGGCGACGACCACGCCACCGCCGAGCTGGTCCTGTCGATCCGCCCCAACCTGGTCTGCACCGCCGGCGACAACCAGTACGAGACGGGCACCGCGGCCATGTTCGAGGCTGCGTCCGGGTTCGACGGGTCCTGGGGCAAGTTCCACGGCCTGATCAAGTGCCCGGCCGAGGGGAATCACGACGCCGCCGACCCCGGGCCCGGCTCGCCCGGCTTCCAGCGCTACTTCGCCCCCCACCTGACCAACCTGCCCTGTCAGCAGCTGAGCCCGCCCTGCCGGCCCGACCTCGGCTATTACGACCTGGACGTGCCCGGGACCAGCTGGTACATCCTGGTGCTGAACAGCAACTGCCAGCGGGCCGGTGGCGGCACCGGGGACGTGCAGACCCCGAGCTGCGCGTCCGGCAGCCCCCAGCTGGAATGGCTGGCGTTCGCCATGGGCCGCCGCCACGGCGGGCAGACCAGCGGGCTCAAGTGCTCCATCGCGTTCTGGCATCACGAGCGCTGGGGCACGTCGTTCTTCGCCGACGACCCGGCGATGCACCAGGCGTGGCTGCTCCTCAACCACTTCCACAACGACATCGTCGGCTCCGGCCACACCCATTCCACCGGCCGCCTCGGGGCCATGACCCCCCAGGGCACGCTCAGTCCCACCGGGTCGGGCATGCGCCAGATCACCGCCGGGGCGGCGGGCCGCAGCCTCACCCCGGTCCGGGTCAACCCACCCCGGGTCGGCACCCGCTACCGCGACAACACCAAGTACGGGGTGAATGTCCTGACCCTGAGAAGCTCGACCAGCCCGGCCGGCTGGCAGGGTGGCGACTGGACATCGGAGTTCCGCTACGTGGACGGCACGGTGGCCGACCGGGCCTCGGCCGGCTGCTGGCCGTGAGCGGGCCCTGATGGCTGGGCGGGACCTCCGGCTCCTCAACGGCCTGGCCATCCTCGTCCTGGCCGTGGCCCTGGCCGCGGTGCTCCTGTTCGCCGACCTCGGCGGCGGCCGGGACGAGCGCGCCCAGCCGGCCCCGCCCACGACCGCGCCCGCACCCACCACCAGCCTGCCCGCCCTCACCACCACCTCGACGACCATCGCCGGGGTGGTGTCGACCGGACGGGGCCCGAGCGCGTTCACCACCACCACCGCGCCCGGTCCCATCCAGGTGATCGTGGAAGCGGCAGCCTGCGTGCGCTTCGTCGGGGACGGCTGGCGGGTCCGCTACCGGATCCTCAACCGCGGCCCAGCCGCCACCGGGCCGGTGGTCGGGCGGATCGACGACGGCCAGCCGACCGTCCTCGAGGAGACCCTGCGGCTCGGCCGGGCCGAGACCCATGAGGCGACCGCCGTCGTCGTGGGCGGCGGCGACGCCATCATCGTGACCTGGGTCACCACTCCCGACGCCGGGACGAGCAGCTTCCCCATCGAGACCCCCGGCTGCCCCACCGACCCGGCCGACGTCCGCGACGCCGGGCAGGTCACCACCACCCTGGCCCAGCCCTGAGACGGAAGCGACGCGGCCGCCAATCCTGGTCGTATCGTAACGAAGGCCGTAACGTTCCCGGAACGGTTAGGGGCGACCCTGGTGCCGCCGGACAGAAGTCGCCGAAGCCGAGGAGCACCCGGATGTCGCTGGCCCGGAAGGTTCCCGCCACCGGCCGGGCAGGGACGGGGCGGTCCTGGCCCGCCTGGACGGTGCTGGCCCTGTCGATCGGGCTGTGGGCGGCCACCTTGGGCCTCGGCCGCGCCCACGGGCCCCTGCCCGGTGTCCCGGGGTTCGACGTCGTGGACGTGGTGACCTACTCGGCGTTCCTCGCCTGGACGGTGGTCGGCTCGGTGATCGTCAGGCGGAGGCCGAGCAACCGCATCGGCTGGCTGCTGTCCACCGCCGGGCTGCTGGTGCTGCTTGGTTCCTGCGCGACCCCACTAGGCCCTGGTGGCGCCGCTGGGCAGCGGGTCGGAGCCGGGTGGCGGCCGGGCGGCGGCGTGGCTTGCCCCGTGGCCGCCGGCACGCTGACCATCGCGTCCCGGTTCCAGCCGGCCCGGACAGACCACACCGTCGAGCCGACCACGTCGTCGCTGTGGCTCCGACCCTCCGCCGGTGAGCCATCAGGGCCCTGAAGGTCCGTTGTGACAGGCAGCGGCCGTAGCGGCTAGTGTGCGCCCGGCAAGACGATGGAGGGAGGGACAAGTACATGACGGTTGGAACCGTGAAGTGGTTCAACGCCGAGAAGGGCTTTGGCTTCATCGCCCCTG